>JADJCR010000003.1:300000-478687 GCA_016703125.1 Micrococcales bacterium
CCAACGACTCATGATCGCCGTAGTTGCGGTACGCCAACCGGAACATGGTGCGGCCGCCGAGCGATTCGAGCCGCTGACTCGTCCCTGGCTGCGGGACGCAGCGGCCGCGGCCCACGCCCAGCCAACAGGCCCCTGTGTAGGGCGCTACGGGCAGAGATCGGTCCGGTGTAGGTCGAGTTGGCCGGCGTCGCCCAGTCGACGTGGAACTTGTACATCGTCAACTTGTCGTTGTCCGTCCAGTGTTCGCTGAGGATGTAGTTGGGGGACCCCGCCGGGGGAGGCGTTGACCCGTCCGCGTCGGAGGGGAGCTGGGACCACTCTTCTGCGCGGTCAAAGCAGACCTGGGTGGCCGCGAGCCCAGCCAGCATGTTGGAGCGATCCAGCGCACAGGTCTTGGCGCCGGTGAAGCCCAGAATGTCGTCAAACATGTTGTACGTGACGTAGTAGCCGTCGGGCCAAACCCCGAACTTCGGGTAGTCGGGTAGGTCGGGGTACGTGATTCGTACCGGTACCAGGCGCCGGTCGGGTCAGCGGTCTGGGAAACGGCGATGCACTCGTGGTACGCGGCCCCGTTGACGGAGAACTGGGAGACGAGCCACCGATCGGCGAACTGGTCGTGCAGGACAATGGGGGTCCCCGTCGTTGGTGGTCCCGCATTCGCCGACGCCTGTCCAGATGGTGTTGTTGGCGATCGGTCCCAGCAGGCTCGTGCCCGACTTGTCCCAGATCTGCATGTGCACATTGGTCATCTGGACGTAGTGGTTGGGACCGAACGTCGCCGACCGTGTCTGGCGGGTTGTACCCGCGATGTTGCTGAGGCCCTCGAAACTTCCTGCCAGGGCGGGCATCTCGGTGTCGGGAGCAGGGCCGGTGTCGCTGGGTATGACGGGGGGAACCCACGTGCCGCCGTTCAGGACCGCGTCGATCCGGTCCTGCGGGATGGGTCGGTTGATCACCGCGCGGGGGTTTGTGGGCTGTGTGGCACGACCGCTCTGACGGGCCAAATCCCTCAGCGGGGCGGATGTGCCGAGGGAGGTGATCTCCGAGACCTCCGGGCTGCTGTCGACGGGAGGACCGTCGGAGTCGGCCACGACCGGGGCAGTGACGATTATGCCGCCCAAGATTGCCAGTGCTGAGAAAATCGATGCGATGTGCCGTCGCGCCATGATGCCTCCCGGGGACCGCCCGTCACGGTACTCCCTAACATCCGCGGATGGGGCCTCTTCGGGCAACGGAAGATCCACGAGTACCTGTTTGTCGCCCCCAGCGCTCAGACTGGAGCCATGATCACCACCATCGAGATCTCCGCCGACAGTGTCGACCACGCCCGGCAGGCGGCCATCGACCAGGCTCGCGCTCAGGGCTACACCCGGATCGAGGCGGTCTTCACCACGCCGATCGGCGACCGCCTGTATCGCGTGCAGATGACGGTCAGCCGCTAACCGCCCTTTCGTGTGGCGGGCCCGCCGACCGGCACGGACCAGTCCACCGGGCGGATAATGGGTGCAGGCGCAGGCGTCCCCGGGGGCGGTGAGATGCGTGGATGCGGACATGGAGCCGGTCACCCTCGGCCTGACCGCCGGGCAGGCCGCAGAGACGCTGGCCCGGGTCGGGCCCAACGCCATGGCGCACGTCCAGCCGGTGCCGCTGTGGCGGCAGTTCCTGGGCCAGTTCGTCCACTTCTTCGCCATCATGCTCTGGGCCGCGGCCGGGCTGGCGGTGGTCGGGGGCCTGCCGCAACTGGCCCTGGCCATCGTGCTGGTCGTCATCGTGAACGGTGTGTTCGCATTCGTGCAGGAGTACCGGGCCGAACGCGGGGCGGGCCGGCTGCGCGAACTCCTGCCCGCCCAGGTGACGGTTCTGCGCGACGGGGTGGAGGTGATCGTCGAGGCCACGGCTGTGGTGCCCGGCGATGTCGTGGTGCTGGGCGAGGGGGACCGGGTCCCTGCGGACATGACCTGCCTGCAGTCCACCGGCTTGTTGGTGGACACCTCCACCCTCACGGGGGAGAGCGTCCCCGAGCCCATCGGACCCGATGGTGGCCTGTACGCCGGGACCTTCGTCGTGCAGGGCGTGGGCAGGGCGGTGGTCGCTGCGACCGGCGACAGCACCCGGTTCGCTCAGATCGCGCGCCTCACCCTGTCCCAGGCCCGTCCGCACACCCCGCTCGAGGCGGACATCAGGCGCCTGGTGCGAACCATCGCCGTGGTCGCCGCCAGCGTCGGGGTGGTCTTCTTCGTCGTGATGCTGCTGCTCGGCGTGCCGCCTGCGCAAGGGTTCATCTTCGGCATCGGGGTCACGGTGGCGCTGGTCCCCGAAGGGCTGCTGCCGACGGTGACCCTCTCGCTCGCGGTCGGAGCCCAGCGGATGGCGGACCAGAACGCGCTCGTGCGGCGACTGGAGTCCGTCGAGACCCTCGGCGCCACCACGGTCATCTGCAGCGACAAGACCGGCACCATCACCGAGAACCGGATGAACGTTGTGGCGGTGTGGACCCCGGTCGGCGAGGCGGTCGTCGCCGGTGAGGGGTACGAGCCCGTGGCGCGTGTCGACTGTCCGGCCGTGGGGTTGGCCGCTGTCCAGGACGTGGCCACCGCGGCCCGCATGGCTTCGCGCGGGGGGATCCGGGAACGCGACGGCCAATGGCTGGCACACGGCGACCCGATGGATGCGGCCATCGACGCTCTGCTGCGCCGACTGGGGCTGGCGGAACCCGATACCCGCGACGAGGTTGAGTTCGTGCCCTTCGATCCGCTGCGCCGCATGAGTTCCTCCCGGAGGCCCGGTCGCACAGTGTGCAAGGGCGCCCCGGAGGCGGTGATGGGCGCCTGCCCGGTCGTTCCGGAGGGGCCGGGGACGCGCTGCACGGTTACGCGGTCCGTGGCTTGCGGGTGCTGGGCGTCGGGCAGCGCGACGACGCTGCCGGTGCGATGCAGTTGCTGGGCCTGCTGGCCTTCGAGGACCCTCCCCGGCACGGGGTCGTAGACGCGGTGAAGTTGTGCCGTCAGGCCGGCATCCACCTGGCCATGATCACCGGCGACCACCCCAAGACGGCGCGGGCGATCGCTCGGGAGATCGGGCTGGCGCTGCCGATTCTCCGATCGTGCAGGGTGATGACCTGCCCGCAGACGAGGCCGCCCTCGGGGAGCTGGTGGATCACGACGGCATCGTGCTCGCTCGCGTCTCACCGGAGGACAAGTTGCGGATCGCCCGTGCGCTGCAGTCGCGGGGTCATGTCGTGGCGATGACCGGCGACGGTGTCAACGACGCTCCGGCATTGCGGGAGGCCGACATCGGCGTGGCGATGGGGGAGGGCGGCACGGACGTCGCTCGCGAGGCTGCCGACCTCGTCCTGCTCGACGACCACTTCGCGACGATCGTGGCGGCCGTCCGGCAGGGCGGGGCACCTTCCTGAACGCCCGGCGCTTCCTGACCTACCACCTGACCGACAACGTGGCCGAACCGCACCCTTCCTCGTTTGGGCGCTGTCCGCCTCGCGCATTTCCCGCTCGCTCTGGGCGTGCTGCAGATCCTGGCCCTGGACCTGGGGACGGACACCCTGCCGGCTATCGGCCTCCGGGCTGAGCAGCCGGCGAAGCGCGTCCTGCGCAGGCCGCCGGTCTCTGGTGGGTTGCTGGACCGGACCGTGGCCGTGCGGGCCTTCGGGGTGCTGGGTCCGACCGAGGCCGTTGCGGAGCTTGGCGTCTTTGTCGCTGCCTTGTTCGCGGCGGGATGGCGACCCGGTGCGGCCTGGCCCACCGGTGGGGCTTTGTTGGCCGCCTCGGGCGCGGCCTTCTTGACGGTGGTGGTCATGCAGTGCGCCAACGCATTCGCTTGCCGGAGCACCCGGTTGTCAGCCTGGCGGCTGCGGTGGCACGGCAACAGGTTACTGGTGGTGGCGGTGCTTGGGGCGCTGGCCTTCGGGGTGGCCTGTCTGGTCGTCCCGCCCGCGGCCACCGTGCTGAGGCAGGCCTGGCCACCGCTGGCGGTACTGCCGCTCATCATCGCGAGCGCGCCGCTGCTCTGGACCGTGGATGGGTTGTGGAAGGCATGGAGTCACCGCGGCCGGTGACGCAGTTGGGGCGCCCCCCCGGGTGTGGAGGGCGCCCCAACTGCGTGGTGCTGGAGGTCAGGTGCGGACCTTCCAGGTACGGGTCCAGGTGTTGGACTTCCAGGTGTCCTTCTGGCCCTTCTTGGGTGTGGCGCGGACCTTGACGGTGACTTTCAGCGTGTCGTAGCCGGTGGACCGGACGGTCACCTTGCCCTTCTTGCTGACGGTCACGTCGCAGAACCGCACCTCACCGGCCGCGTTGCTCTTGGCCGGCCGGCAGAACGCCCGAACGGTGGTCTTGCCGTTCTTGTTGGTGGTCAGGCTCTTGACCAGCACGACCTTGCCGTTCTTCAACTGGGTCGGGGATTTGGCCACGCCCTTGGCGTTGATCGGCAGCTTCTTCTTCTTGACCACCGGCGGGGTGGGGGTGCCGGAGGTCCACGCCACCGTGGCGCTGGCGCTGAGCGTGTTGAAGCTCGCGGTGAACGTGTCGGTGCCCGTAGCGGCGCTGGTGTAGCAGTACTGGTAGGTACCCGCCGCGTCGGTGCGCACTGTGGTGTCCAGCGGGTTGACCCCGGTGGCCTTCAGGTTGACCTGGATGCCGGGTAGGCCCTTGCCGTTCTGGTCGGTCACCCCGGTGGTCACGCAGGCCTGGGTGTTGATCGTCTTGTCCTGCGTGGCCGGGGTGAGGCTCAGCCCTGCCACGTCGTTGATGGCCGCGTACGCTGCCCCACCCGGGTAGCCGTACGAGTCGGCCTGGTCGAACCCGTAGACGTAGATGCCCAAGGGCTGGCTCGACGTGATCGTGGCTGCCCAGGGTCAGGTCGAGTTGCGCCCCGGAGAACCCGGTCGACCCGATCGGGGTGAACGCCCCGCCCGGAACCACCGCCCCGTCGAGTTTCACGTCACCGACCGAAGCGGTCGGGGCCACCACGTTCACGAAGTTCTCACCGAAACCGCTGGCCGGTGTGGTGAACGTGTAGTCGGACAGGAACTGCTCGGTCGGCGAGACCAGCATCATGAACGGGTCACTGGTGACGCCGTCATAGGTGGTGCCGTTGGAGTACTGGGCCAGCAGGATCGGCTTGTCCGCGGTCACCGTGGACTGCCCGTCGATGATCTGCTGGTGGACCTGTCCCTTGTTCAGATTGGCCACCACTGCGCCGTTGACCGACACGGTCGTGCCGTCCTGCTGGGCGAGCATCCGGAAGGTGTCCCCATTGAGCCGGGTCTTCAGGGGAACCGTGAGGAAGGATTTGCCCCACGTGCCGGTGCCCGGGAGTTGCTCCACCAGGTAGTCGCAGGCGAGGGTGCCGTTGTTGGGGACGTTGGCGCACCGGTGGCCGCCGAACACCGCGACCGGTTTCGTGGACGTGATCGACGTCCCGCTCAGGTCACCGGTTGCGGACTCCACCGGCAATGCCTCGCCAACGTTCAGCGTCTTGGTGGTCGGAACACCCGCGATCACTCCCGAGGTGGTGTCGGCGGTCGGCGTGTACGTCACCTCGGTGCCGTCCTGCGTCGCGACCACGGCGAACTGCGAGTTCAGGCTCGGGGCGACGCCCGGAGCCGGCCAGCCCAGCACGAAGTACTCAGATGTCAACACATCGACCGGCAGGGCCATGAAAGCGTCGGTGGAGGCAGGCACGCGATTCAGCCCGTACACGCTCACCTCGTCGGCGGCTGTGACGTGGATGGCCCGGTTCTCCGGGTCGCCCGAACTTCCGTTGCCCAACTGTGCGCCGACGGGGATGACCACGGTGGTGACCGCACCGGGGGTCACATTGAAGTCCTCGGAGAAGGCCAACCCCGGGACGCTCACGTTTCCGCTTGTGGCTGTTGGCGCACTGATGAAGAGGGACAACTCCGGGGTCTGGTAGTTCTGGGTGAACGTCACCCAGAAGTCCTTGCCCAGACTGTCCGGGCGTTCGGCCGCACTGGCAGGCGCAGTGGCCCCCAGTACGGTAAGGCCTGCTGCGACCGCCATCGCCGCAAGCGACGCCACCCAACGTGGTTTGCCCATGATTCCCGCTCCCTCTGCGAAGTCACTCCGTTGAACCCAACGTAGAGGTTCCATCACCCGTTTGGCCTAATAAGGCGCAACTAATGCAGTGGCCGGGGGCGGGTTGCGTGGGATATCCGTTTCCCGGTGATCAGTGATCGCTGGCCGGGTCGGTTCCTGCAGTGCAGAGGGTCACATGGACCGGGGAGTGGCTTGCGGCCGTGCGTGGCTGTGACGCAGCAGTTCGCGCTTGCGCTGGCGCATCTCATCGATGCGGGTGCCCTGCACAACGGCCAGCATGAAGAGGACGAAGACAATGATCTGGGGGCTGATGTCCATGACGCCTCCTTTCCGTACTTCCTGTGTTTCGGCCGGAACCTTCGATTCCATTAGCCGCAACGTCAAGTTTTGTTAACCTCTCGTTCATCTTGCCACACTCGGGCGGCCGGTGGGTGCAGGTGGGGGATGTTTCACACCGTCGTGTGACCCGGCGCAGCCGTTGGCCGGCCCGCCGCTCCCCACCAACTCCAGGGGGGGAGCGATACGTACGTCGGGGAGTGATCCAACCGGTGCGTTTCGCTCCCAGGTTGAGGCAACTCTCCCGCCTCGAGCTGGACCGGCCCGCCGCTCCCCACCAACTCCAGGGGGAGCGATACGTACATCGGGGAGCGGAATTGCACCCTTGGGTCGCTCCAGCCTGCATGTTGGTCTCCCCGTTTCACCCCCGGCGACGGTGGCATCGGCGAGTAGCGTTGGACCCGGAGAGGGTGGTTGCGATGGGCAACAGTAACTCGAACGCCGGCGCGGCCGGCAGCGGTGCGATCTACGGACTGGGGATCTTCGGGGCCTGGTTCTACTTCTTCGGACAGGCGGACGCCTTCTGGGAGTTCGTCTGGGCGTTCTTCCAGGGGCTGTTCTGGCCGGCGTTCATGGTGTACGAGGTGTTCAAGGTCCTGGGCTGAACTCCGGATGCCTTAGCCTCGGCTCATGGCGGCACGCGGCGTGGTCCTGCTCACCGATGGCTTCGAGCGCGTGGCCGAGGAGGTTCCGCGAGTGTTGTCCGGCCTCACCCCGGCGCAATTGGCGTGGTATCCCGGCCCGTTCGCAAACTCAATCGGCTGGCTGATCTGGCATCTGACACGTGTTGAGGACGACCACATGGCTGGGGTCGCTGAGAGCGAACAGGTCTGGCAGTCGCAGGGGTGGTGCGACCGGTTCGCGCTGCCCTACCCAGCCGGCGACATCGGGTACGGCCAGAGCGCGGACCAGGCGCACCGGCTCGAGGCGACCGAGGAGTTGCTCGCCGGGTACTACGCCGAGGTTCACACTCGCACCATGGAGATCCTCGCGGGCCTGGTGGACGCCGAACTCGACAGGATCGTCGACCGCCGATGGGATCCGCCAGTGACCGCGGCGGTGCGGATCGTGAGCGTGCTGAACGACGTGACCCAGCACATCGGGCAGGCTGCCTACGTCCGTGGCCTGCTGGACGCACAGCAGTAGCGCGCTCAGAACGCCAGCGGAATCTCCTGGCGCTGTCCGTCCGGTCCGATGTGTTCCAGGTGCATGGCGCTGCGATCCGCGCCCGCCCCGGAACTGACATCGCCCCACATCTGGAACGCCAGGGGGAGGAACGGCAGCGGGTCCACGGCTGCCTCCGGCGCCACCACCCCAGGGCCCGACACCTGACCACGCAGCATCAGAGCCGCTCCCACGGCAGCCGGGATGCCGGTGCCTTCCCCGGCCCCGGCGACCGTCGACGACAACTGGAAGACGTAGCGATGCTCGGCGCCGTCCTTCCGTCCGGAGACCTCCACCGCCAGGCACCCCCGTGGCCCGTCGACCCCCGCGTCGCGCAAGAAGCCGGGCCGCTGCAGTTGGAGCAGAGCGACGGCCAGGTCCAGCGGGACCACCTCGTGCTCGCCGACCCGCACCGGCTCCTGACTGCACGCGCCGGTGCGCACCAGGTCCTGCGTGCGCCGGAAGTATGCGAGCGGGAGGATCGCCCCGAGGTTCGTCACCCGGGTCAGCGACGGGAAGTGCCGGGGCAGCGTGATCGTCTCCGGGTGGGGGTACGGGAAGACCGGCATGGGTCCCACATCGCGGAAGTCGAACTCCCGTACGTGCACCTGCCCGTCCGGCTCCAACTGGTGGACCTCGACGAATCCGCCGTCGATGTACAGCGGGACCGGATCGGTCATCGCATGGATGCGGTGCTTGATGACCGCGGCGCCTTCCTCCGGCTCGCCGCCGTGGACGTGCATGATGTCGACGCTGCGGATCTCGTCGAGAAACTGCTCGGCGCACAACCGGGCGAACACGTTGGCCAGCCCGGGGGAGTTGCCCATCCCGATCAGAGCGGTCACCCCGGCCGCCCGGGCAGCCGGGTCCATGTCAAGCATGATCCGGGTGGGCGCGAGGTCGTCGCAGACGTCGACGTAGTCCACGCCGGCCGAAATCGCGGCCTGCAGAACGGGCGGCCCGAAACGGTAGAACGGGCCGATGCAGTTGAGCGCCACGTCCGCGCCGTCCAGCGCGCGCGCCAATGATGGGGCTGACGTGGCGTCCACTGAGGTCGTCGTGACCGCGTCGTGCGTGAGACTCCCCGCCATATCCGCGAGCCGCTCGGTGTCCACATCCGCGAGCCGGATCTCGTCGATGTCCGCCATGGTCGCCAGCCCACGGGCGGCCACGCTCCCGATGCCGCCGGCGGCCCCGAGTACCACTATGCGGCTCATCGACAGACCTCCTCACCGCGCCGGCCGGGCAGGCGCTGGGCCAGAACCTACCAACCGGCTGCGGGTGGTCTCCAGCGTGACCGATACTGGACGAGGCCATGCTCTGTGGCCCGGCAACGGAAGGTCCTGAGATGAAGTCGGTCGCCCCCGGGGTGCTGGTGCGGCGCTCGATCGCCGTGGCGTCGGTCGTCTGTTTGAGTGCCACGGGTGCCGCGCCCGGCCATGCCCAGGACGTCAACACCGTGACGTCCTTCGACGGGACACCGATCACCTTCTACTGGTTCCCGGCTGCCGGCCTGACGGAGGGGCAGACGGCTCCCACCGTGCTGCAGGGCCCCGGGTTCGGCGGCCAGGCGCAGAGCAACCCGGACGCGCAGAGCAGCCCGGCCATGCCTGGAGTAGGGGACTTGCGCCGCGCCGGCTACAACGTGCTGACCTGGAACCCGCGGGGCATCTCGCCGTCCGGTGGGCAGGCGCAATTGAACAACCCCGACTACGAGGGCCGCGACGTCATGGCGCTCATCGACTGGGTGGCCGACCGGCCGGAGGCGCAGATGGACGCGACCGGCGACCCGCGTGTGGGTATGACCGGTGGCTCCTACGGCGGCGGCATCCAACTGTCGACGGCCGGCATCGATCAGCGCATCGACGCGATCGTTCCGGTGATCGCTTGGAACTCCCTGCAAACCAGCCTCTACAAGGCCGACACGATCAAGACGGCGTGGGTGAACGCGCTCATGGTCGGTGCGACCCGGCCGGGCAACACGTTCAGCCCGTCCATCCTCGCCGGCCGCGGGCAGGCGCGGAAGGGCACCACTTTCAGCCCGCGCGTGGTGGACTTCGCAGAGGCGGCGGGCCCGGACCGTGTGCTGGCGGCCATCACCGCGCCGACGCTGATCCTGCAGGGCACGATCGACAACCTCTTCCCACCGTCGGAGGCGATCGCGAACTACAAGGCGCTGCGCGCCAGCGGTGTGCCGTTGACGATGATCTGGTTCTGCGGGGGGCACGGAGTCTGCTTGACCAAGGGCGGCAACTCCACGCTGCCGCTGGAACAAACCTGGCGGTGGCTGGAGAAGTACCTCAAGGGCGACACCACGGTGGACACCGGGCCCGGCTTCACATGGATCGACCAGCGCGGCCGCTTCCGCAGTGCCGACACCTATCCGCTGCCCGCTCAGACGTTGAAGGCCGTTGGGCGCGGGCGGCTCGTCCTCAAGGACAAGGGAGGCTCCGGGCCGTACACCGGCACGTTGCCCTCGGCGATCTCGCCCACGTTCTCGCTGGTCCTGCGGCCGACCATTCCCGCGCCGGCGCGCAATGCGATCACAGTCAGCGTGAAGGCGAAGCGGCGGGCGGTCATCGTCGGCTCCCCGAAACTGCGCCTGGCCTACCGCGGCACGTCGACGAACCAGAGGGTGCGTGTCCTGGCACAGATCGTGGATCCGCGCACGAGGACGGTGGTGGGCAACCAGATCACGCCGTTGCCTGTGGCGCTGGACGGCAAGCGGCACACGGCGACCCTGCGGCTTGAGGCGATCTCATACGACCTGCGCAAGGGTCGGCGGTTGCAGGTCCAGGTCGTGGCCCAGAGCAGCGCCTACGACGTGCACCCGAAGGGCGGCACGGTCCGTTTCTCCCGGATCGGCGTGCGGCTGCCGTTGGCTGGCTGAGCGCACGACGAACCCCGCGCCCCTGCCGAGCAGGTGACGCGGGGTCCGAGGAACAGGTCGGTCAGATGGCTCCGGCCGTGTTCGGCGGCGGGCCGTAGTTGTTGTCGCCGGGGTCACCCTGCTTGATGTAGAACGCGAACAGCAGGATCAGCGGTCCGATGCAGCAGATGACGTTGAGCCACCACCACCAACCGGACTTGTTGACGTCGTGCAGGCGGCGCACCGAGACGGCGAGGGTGGGGAGCAGGACGACCAGCGCCCAGATCGACGTCAGGTAGCCCGCGTTGTAGGCGTAACTGATCGTGTTGCCGGTTTCCGTGTTGGTGGCAGTGGTGACCTGCCACCCGAACAGATTTTCGATGATGCCCAGGACGATGCTCACGATGATGTAGAACAGGACCCAGTACCAGAACTCTGACCGCGACGCTCTGCCGCGGAAGGTTGCGTACTTCTTGAAACATGTGCTGACTGCTTGTCCGAATGACATGGCGCACACCTCCCTCTCTCGCTGCTGAGAATGGGAGAACCGGCACCAGGAATGTGGAACGCCGCGAACATGATGCCCGCGTGTCGCGCGGTCAGCCTGAAGCGCTCGGCATGCTGGCAGGCACCACCGCGGCCACTGCCGCCACCACGCCGGCGGCCAGGGCCGACTGCCAGCCGAACGTCATGTGACCGGTCCAGGTGAGCGTCGCGACGCCGATGATGGCGGCCGCCAGCCCGATCTGCGTGCCACGCTCCCCACGGCTGCCGAGCAGCGCGGCCGCCACCAGACTGGTGGCGATCACGACCCAGTCCAGCCCCGGGTCGATCAGCGCGAGGACCACCGCGGCGATGCCGCAGATGACCAGCCACCGGATTCCGCCGTCCAGGCGCCGGATCCCGGTCAGCGTGCTGGCCACCAGCGCGGTGAACAGCACGGTGAGCACGGCGATGAGGGTCCCCGCGAGCCCGGGCAGGGCGTCGATGTTCGCCGGGACCACGAAGAACTGCATGGACGGCGCCATGACGGCGCCGCCGAAGAACATGAGCAGGCCTGTGCAGATCAGCAACACCACCAGGCCCACCCCCACGAGCATGCGGGCGGGCACCCCAGTGCTGTCCCCGCCGGCCGCGGCCATCCCCGGATCCGACCACCCGAGCACAAGGAAAGCCACGATCAGCCCCAGGGCCGAAGCCCACTGCACGCCGGTGACCTCGATGATGGGCGACACCGCCTGGCCGGGATCGCCAAGCAGCACGCCGAGTGCCAACGAGATGAGCACCGGCACGATCATCAGCCACATCGCCAGCGAGCCGACCCGTCCGCGGGCAACCAGCGCCTCCTGGGCCACCAGCAGCCCGGCGAGCCCGGCGATCACGACGACGACCACCCGGGGGTCGACGATGCCTACCATCGACAGGGTCTGTCCGGCAGCGATGAGCATCGCAGCGGTCAGCCCAACGCCGATGAGGCGACGGGTCCAGTCTGCGGTCGGCCCGGCGACCGACCGTGACCTCCCCGCCAGTGCGGCGAACGCTGCGACGCCCAACAGCACCAGCAGGAACAGCAGTCCGATCCAGGTCATGCCCTGCCGGACCAGCGCTTGCGCCGCGATGAGCGCGTAGACGAGCAGTCCGATCATGCCCGCCCGGCGCAGCACCCCACTGCTCGGCGGCCGGGTCGTGCGGTACACGGCGACGACAGCCAGCAGCAGGCCGACGGTGATCCCAAGGACGGCTTCGGGGAGGAATTCCCGGTTCATCAGGGGTTCACCCCCGTCGTGGTGTTCGCCGTGCCCAGCAACTGGTTCGCGCAGTTGTCGGGTGCCGGTTCCCCAGCCCATCGGTCGGCCATCCAGTCGATGGCCGAGGGCTGGGTCTCGCGTGCCTGGAAGTTGATGGACGGGTGGTCGTCATCGGGGTAGCGCACGTACCAGACAGTGTCGCCGAGCGCGCAACGCGACATCACCTGGGCGTGGGTGAACTGCGGCAGGATCGTCTTGTCCTTCAGCCCCTGCACGATCATGGCGGGCATCTCCAGCGGCACCGTCCCCGGCATCGCCTCGCCCAGTGCGGTGACCAGGCCGGAGTCGACCGGGGAGTTCAGCATCTGGCTCAACGGGATGTCCACCACCCGGTCGGCGAGATCCGTGCCGCAGTAACGCTCCAGCAGCGCCAGTCGCTTCTTGCCCCCCTCGCTGAGGATGGCGTCGATGCTCGTGTACTGCGGGTAGTTCTCGGCGAACGACTTCGCGATCAGGAGCACGAACATGTTCTGGCTGGTGCTCGTGGGGTTGCCGGCGACCGCGTTGAGGACACCTTGCAGTGCCGGGGTGAAACCCGGCGCCAGCGAGACACCACCGGCGATATCGAGATCCGGTGCGTAGGTCGGGGCCAGTTCCATGGCCGCCAGCGCGGCCTCCCGCCCTGAGACTTGCCGTAGATACCCAGTTTGCCGGCGTCGATGGGTACGGATCCGGTCTGTGGTGACGGCTGGAGGACTGCGCGCATGGAGTCCAGAACGCCCCTGCCCTCCAGCGGTCCGACCAGGTACGAGGACGGACCGGGGGCGCCGAGGCCGGAGTAGTCACTGGCCACCACGGCCCAGCCCTGCCGGACCAGCGGTTCGATGTGCGGGACCCAGGCGCTGTAACCGGGGGTGTTGGGGGTCAGCGGGGTCTGACTCATCCCACACGCCTGCGCTACACCGGTGGTGCCGTGCGCGAAGCCGATCAGGGGGTACCCGCCTGCGGGGGCCGGTCCGTCGGGTGCCGCGTACAGGCCGGTCACGGGAATGGCGTTGCCCTCAAGGTCGGTCGACTGGTACATGATCCGGTACAGCTTCGTGCCCGCGGGTGCGCCCTCGATCGGCTCGGCGCGCACGAGTTGTCCTGGCGGTCCGGGCTGCCACCCATCGATGTCGTAGAAACCCGACACCTCCGGCGTGACGCTGGTGTCGATGCTGTCGGTCACGTCCTGGGGGACCTGGTACATCGGTGCATCCACCAAGGAGGTGGCGGGCGCGGTCGCGAACAGCAGCGCACCGCCCACCACCGCTGCTGCCGTGGCGGCGATCGCCGCTTTCGCTCGGGTGCTGGCCATGATCTCCTCCATCGCCGACCGCCTCGCAGCCTAGTCGCAGGTGGCCCCCCTTGCTCTGCTGTGCACATCGCGAGCCGGGCCTGCGGCGACCAGGTACCGATCAGCGCATCCGGCACCCGGGAAGTGTGACGATGGGGGAAGGAGTGAGGAGGGGACCGTGGCGTCCAAGAAGAGCATCAGTCCCACATGGCGGGAGCACCTCGCACGCGCGGGGTCGTACCGAGCGGCCTTCAGTTTCGACCCGGAACGGATCAAACACCCCAGCGCTGGCTGGGTGGCGATGTTCCAGGACGAGTTCGGGATGGCCGACGCCGACTTCCAGCGGCCGCGCTCTCAGGGCGACGCACCCGTGAGCCTCGGCGACCGGCCGGGAATGGACCCGCAGCACAGGACGGCGATCGCGCAGATCGTCGGGGAGGGCAACGTCGAGGACGACGACTTCAGCCGGGTGCGCTACGGGCACGGCAAGAGCCTGGACGAGAACCTCGCCCTGCGTGCCGGCCGCGTCGAGGCGGTGCCGGACCTCGTGGTGCATCCACGCGACAAGGCCGACGTCGCCGCGGTCGTCGCGTACTGCGCCGAGCACGCGATTCCCGTGATTCCTTACGGTGCGGGCTCGGGGGTGGTCATCGGCAGCCGCGCCGACCGCGGCGGCGTGGTCCTCGTGATGCGCACGCACATGAACCAGATCCTGGGGATCAACGAGCGGAACATGACCGCGGTCGTGCAGCCGGGGCTGATCGGCTCGGACTTCGAAGCCGAGCTCAACGACGCCCCCCGCCTGCGGGGGACCGCCCTGGCCTATACCTGCGGGCACTTCCCGCAGTCCTTCGAGATGGCCTCCGTCGGCGGCTGGATCACCGCGTTGGGGTCCGGGCAGGCCTCCACGTACTACGGCGACGCCTACGACCTGATCATCAGCCAGGAGTACGTCACCCCGGTCGGCACGATCCGGACCCGGGACGTCCCAGCCTTCGCCGCCGGGCCGAAGGTCAACGACATCCTCAAGGGCAGCGAGGGCACGTTCGGGGTGCTCGTCGAGGCGACCGTGAAGATCTTCCGCCACCGTCCGGAGAACACCCAGCGCTTCGCGTTCATGTTTCCGCATTGGCAGGCGGCCGTGGAGTTCAGCCGGGAGACCGTCCAGGGCGAGTTCGGGATGCCCGCCATCCTGCGCATCTCCGACCCGGAGGAGACCGAGCGGGGACTGGCACTCAAAGGCTTCGACGCCGGCATGGCAAACGCGTTCCTGACCAAGCGGGGATTCAAACCCTGGCAGCGTTGCCTGTGCGTGGGCACCGCAGAAGGGGAGAAGGGTTTCGCGAAGAACGTGGCCGCGCAGGCCAAACGGATCGCCCGCGCGCACGGCGGGATGTCGCTGACGTCCTTCGCGGAGAAGCAGTGGGAGCACGGCCGGTACGCCGACGCCTACATCCGCGAGGACATCCTGGACTTCGGGATGGTGATCGACACCCTCGAGACGGCGGTGACCTGGGACACCATCTACGACGTCCACACCGGCGTGCGGGAGTTCGTGAAGAGCCGGCCGGGCACGGTGTGCATGACGCACGCGTCGCACTTCTATCCGCAGGGGACCAACCTCTACTTCATCCTGATCCTGCGTCCGGAGGACGAGCAGGAGTACTTCCGATTCCGCGCGTCGGTCATCGACAAGATCCTCGAGTTCGGCGGCTCGACGAGCCACCACCACGGCGCGGGCAACCTCTTCGGTCCCTGGATCGAGGGGTACCTGGGGACAGCCGAGATGGATGTGCTGCGCGCCCTGAAGAGGCATTTCGACCCCGACGGGATCATGAATCCCGGCAACACCCTGGGTCTGGGTGGATCATGAGCGCGCGGGACGGCGTGGTCGTGGCGATCGATGCGGGCACCCAGTCGATCCGGGCGGCGCTGGTGGACTTCGAGGGCACGATCCTGCACCTGGTGAAGACGCCGATTCAGCCCTACTTCTCCGTCGAGCCGGGCTGGGCGGAGCAGGATCCCGAGTACTACTGGCAGATGCTGTGCCGGACGACCCAGGAGTTGCTCGCCGGTCAGGACACGGGCGGCATCGTCGCCGTCACCCTCACCACCCAGCGCGTGACCATGATCAACGTCGACCGGGACGGGCAGCCGCTGCGTCCGGCCATCGTGTGGCTGGACCAGCGCAAGGCCGACATCCACAAGGTGCTGCCCGGCTTCGCGATGCCTGCCCTGAAGGCAGCTCGGGTGTATCCGCTGGTCGAGTACGCCACGCAGTTCAGCCGGTCGAACTGGATCCGGCAGAACCAGCCGGAGATCTGGGAGCAGAGACCCACAAGTTCCTGTACCTGTCGGGGTACTTCACGTTCCGGCTCACCGGGGAGTTCCGGGACTCCACCGGCAACATCGTGGGCACCATCCCGTTCGACGTGAAGAAGTCCGACTGGGCCGGCAGCCTGGACCTCAAATGGCGGATGTTCCCCATGGAGCGCGAGAAGCTGCCCGATCTGGTGAAGCCGACCGAGCACCTCGGCGAGATCACCTCGCAGGCGGCCGAGCAGACGGGACTGCCCGTCGGCCTGCCGTTCGTCGCCGCGTCAAACGACAAGGCCTGCGACATCATCGGGGCGGGCTGCCTCACCCCGGAGACCGCGTGCATCAGTTTCGGGACCACGGCGACGATCAACACCCAGAACCAGAAGTACGTGGAACTGCGTCCCATGCTGCCGCCGTACCCGTCTGCGGTGCCGGGGGAGTACTACACCGAGGTCGCGGTGGTGCGCGGACTGTGGATGGTCTCGTGGTTCAAGGACGAGTTCGGCCTGCAGGAGCGACTGACGGCCGCCGACTCCGGGCAGGCCCCCGAGGACCTGCTGGAGGAACTCGTGCGCGGGGTGCCGGCCGGCTCACAGGGCTTGATCTGCCAGCCGTACTGGACTCCCGGCCCCGACCTCGAGCCGTACGCGAAAGGTGCGGTGTTCGGGTTCGGCGACGTGCACACCCGGGCTCACCTGTACCGCGCGATCCTCGAGGGGATCGTGTTCGCGATGAAGGACGGCGCGCAACTCACCCAGAAGAAGACCGGCGTCCCGATCGTGGAACTGCGGGCCACCGGCGGCGGCTCGCGCAGCGATTCGATCATGCAGATGACCGCGGACATCTTCGACCTGCCGGTCTACCGGCCGCACACCCCGGAAACATCGGTGATTGGTGCCGCCATGGATGCGGCGGTGGGGATGGGGGTGTACTCCGACATCACCCAGGCCGCCGGCCACATGACCCAGCGGGCCGAGGAGTTCAGCCCCGATCCGGCCACGCGGGATTTGTACGGCGAACTCTATGAGCGGGTGTACTCGAAGACCTACGGCCAGTTGCGTCCCCTCTACAAGGAGATCCAGAAGATCACCGGGTACCCGAAGTTGTGAGCGCGGCGCCGCACCCGGTGACCGGTCAGCACTTCGAGTCTCCGGTGACCCCGGGATCGGGGTGGCCCGGCGACCCCGCGGACGCCTCGACGCCGATCGCACACACCGCCGCGCAGGTTCGCGACCTGGCCGCCGGGGCATCGGATCTGGCGGGGCTGCAGGCGCGCGTCTCGGTGTGCCGGGCCTGCCCGCGGCTGGTCCGCTGGCGGGAATCAGTCGCCCGCGACGGGAAGCGCGCGGCGTTCGCCGGTCAGCCCTACTGGGGCCGGCCGGGGCCGTCGTTCGGCGATCCGGACGCCGCAGTGCTGGTGGTCGGGCTGGCGCCTGCGGCCAACGGGACCAACCGCACCGGGCGCATGTTCACCGGCGACGCGTCGGGGGACTTCCTGTACGCCGCACTGCACCGGACGGGCTGGGCCTCCCAGCCGGCCTCCATGGCTGCTGGCGACGGTCTGCGCCTGACAGGCATGCGGATCGTTGCGGCGGTGCGGTGTGCGCCGCCGCAGAACAAGCCCACTGCCGAGGAGCGGGTCACGTGCCGTGCCTGGCTGGCGCGCGACCTCGAACTCGCGGCGCCGGTCCTGCGCACGATCATGTGCCTCGGCGGGCTGGCGTGGGATGCGGTTCTGGCCACCACCCGGCAACTGGGCTGGTCTGGGGGCGGCCCAAGCCGGCCTTCGGCCATGCGCGGGAGGTGATCCTGGGTGCGCCCGATGGCCGCAGCGTTCGGCTCGTCGGCTGCTACCACGTGAGCCCGCACAACACGTACACGGGCAGGCTCACTCCCGCGATGCTGGACGACCTGCTGGTGTCCTCAGGTCAGCGACGCCTCGTAGATGCTCTGGATAGAGGCGTCGAGCATGGCGTTGAACTCCTCATCCGACTGCTGCGCCGACAGCCCCTCGGTCAGCGCCCGCGAGAAGCTGGCGATCATGCCGTGGTTGGCGCGCAGCAGGCCGTCGGCCTCTTGGCGCGAGTAGCCGCCGGACAGGGCCACCACCCGCAGGACCTTCGGGTGCGCGATGAGGTCGGAGTAGAAGTCCGCCTCGCTCGGCAGGGTCAACTTGAGCATGATCTGCTGCCCGTCGGGCAGCGCGTCGACCTGCTCGGTCATGGCGCTGCGCAGCAGATCCTCGGCCGCGGCCTTGGTGGGGCTGTGGATATCGACTTCCGGCTCGATGATCGGTACGAGTCCGGCGGCCAGGATCTGCCGGCCGATTTCGAACTGCTGGTCCACGACCGCCGGTACCCCGGCCGCATCGGCGGTCTTGATGACCGAGCGCATCTTGGTGCCGAACACGCCCTTCTCGGTCGCCCTGGCGAGCAGGTCGTCCAGGCCCGGCATGGGCTTCATCACCTGCACACCGTTCGCCTCGTCGGCCAGGCCCTTGTCCACCTTCAGGAACGGCACGACGTGCTTGACGGTCCACAGGTACTCGGCGCTGCCGAGCCCCTCGATGTCGCGGTCCATGGTCTGTTCGAAGAGGATCGACCCGAGGATCCGGTCGCCGGTGAACGCGGGGCTGGTGATGATCCGCGTGCGCATCTGGTGGATCAGGTCGAACATCTGCTCCTCGCCGGAGTAGGCGTCCTCTTCTACGCCGTACAGCCGCAGGGCCTTCGGGGTGCTGCCGCCGCTCTGATCCAGAGCCGCGATGAAACCGCGGCCAGTACCCATCTGTTGGCGTTGTTGCTCGTTCATGCCTGCCTCCCTTCATCTTCACGGTACGTCGCCTTGCGATGCCGGTGGTCGCGGTTCAGCGAGTCGTTCACCGTCCGTTCGTTGGGTGGCCCCCGATCAACTGCACCGGCATCACCCAACGCGCCTCACCCCCGACGGGTGGCCTCCAGCGCTGCGACCAGGCACACGCGGGCCACAGCTTCGGGATCGGGCTCGTCCGCCGGCGATGCCTCAAGGGCCGTGGCCAGCTCGGCGACGGAAGTTGCCCCGGCGTCCGCGGCCAGGCGTACCAGTCCGGCCAGCGCGGCGGCGAGGTCGTCCGCTGGCGCCGAGAGCCCGGCACCGGCGCGCCAGCCGGCATCCGGAGCAGCGGCGGTCAGGACCTCCGCGACCGCCTCCTGCCCACCGGAGACCGCGTCGGCGATGGCCTGCGCCCAGGCCGAGACGACACTGAGATCCAGGCCTGTGAGCGCCGCCGTTCCGGTTGGGGCGGAGGGTTCGCCAGCCGGACCGTCCGCTGCCGTGAGTTGGTGCACGCCGGCGATGTAGAAGTCCGTCACGTCATCGACGGGCTGCCGGCCGTCGGCGGCGTGACGGGTCGAACGGTCGATCACAGCCTTGAGCAACACAGCTTGGGATCCGGGTTCCATCGGGATCTCACGCACACCCCGCACCGGGTCCTTCCACATGGCGATGACCCGGCTGGGCGGCACCCCCCGCGGCTGCGAGCGCGTGGCCATGCCCAGCGCGGTGAGGGTGAGCACGGCTGAACCGGGATCGTCGGCCAAGACACCGGCGTACCGAGACGTCCAGCGCGACGCCAGTTGCGGCCCGTCGAGCAACAGCGTCATCACCAGGGTCGGGCCCACCGAGCGCAGCAACTCGGCGACGCCATCCAGGCGGGCCAGGTCCTCGCACACCACCGCAGCGACCGTGATCCCACCGCCCAGTTCGAGGAAGTGCACGCTACGCTCGGGGATCTCCATCGCCTCCCACCAGCGCACACTGGGATGTAGCGCCCCGGCGATGTTGTACGCCTCGATCTGCCCGGCGTCGAGGAACCACCGGTGGTGCTTGTTCTGCCGGTAGTGCCACCACCTGCCGCCGAGGAACAGTCCTGTGTGCACCGCGTTCATGGCGAACCGGTCCGGCGCGGCAGGCTCCGGCCGGAAGCCGGTGACGAGCATCGTGACCCCGCGTCGCCCGAGCAATGTCTCCATGGCCACGACGTCCGCCTCGTCGAGGCATCCCTCCGGCAGCACCACGACGTCGACGGCGTCCACCTCTTCGAGGGCGGCATCCAGCAGGCGATCCACGAGGTCCAGATCAAGAGCCTCGGACGGCGCGTAGGTGAAGAAGCCGAATGGTTCGCGCTCGGGCCGCTGGACCGACCCGGGCACGGGCACGAAGTCCGACTCGCGAATGCGCAACGGCCAGGGCAGCAGGAGAACGTTCGCGTGCCGGGGCACGGGCCCGCTGTCGCGACGCCGCATCGGGACCCGGTCCCACACCACGGGAATCCCGCCGGTGGTGGTGCAGGTGTACCGGGACAACGACCTGTGGGTGATGCCCACGCCCGTGGTGCGCGACTTCGGCAACTGGGCCACGCGATCGGCCGGTAGTCGCGCCAAGGACCCGGTCCGTGCCAGCAACTCGCGTGCCCGCGCGCGGAAGGTGAATCCCGGCCCCCGCGCCGATCCGCCGCCAGCACACCCGGCGGAGGCTTCATCGGCGATCGCGTGCAGTGCCAGTGCGGCCTCGCACACTTCCCAAGGCCGTCCGGCACCGATGTCGCCCAGCGGCGTGTCGAGGTGTTCGATGACCGTGGCCCAGCAGCGCCGCACGATCTCAGGAGCCTCGCCGGTGCCGGCGTCCATCGCCGCCCGCCATTGTGCCGCTGCCGACCGGACCCGCTGTGCCCATGGTTCATCGCCCGCAGGTGGCCATTGCGCCCCCGGCGGTGGGGAGACCACGAACCGGAAGGCGTGCGATCGCTCGATCAGGACGCTGGTCAGGGCGGCCACGTCAGGGGCCCACTCCAAGGCCCTGTCTGACACCTGGCCGGCTGTCAACCAGTCCCAGAGCTGCGCGATGCTCAGACCGTCGGCCATAGGTCAGTGGCGGGTCTTGAGGAAGATCCCCACGTCATCCGGGACGCGGCGATCCTTGCGCCCCTTGCGCTTGTGGATGCCGGCCTTGTCCAGGGAGTCCGCGACGGCATCTGTGAGTTCGCCGGTGACTTCCGAGCTCAGCGCTTCGGCCTTCTGCTTGTCTGACAGCCCTTTCCACCAGCGTTCTAGATCATCGTTCTTGCCCATGGTTCCTCCTGTGTCATCGTGATCCGGCTTCGGCTTGTGTGCGTCGGGTGGTCTGTTCGGGCGGGGGGCCGGGCCGGGGGGTCGTCGCCTCCGCGACGGCTTCCTCAAGTCCCATCGCTGCGCCCTTGCGCAAGGCGTCGTTCCAGGTCTGTTCTGCCACCCGTACCCGCGCGGGTTCGATGAACCGGTCGAGATGCTGCTGGTCCGGGGCGGCGCGCGGGATACCCGCGATCCTGCGCTGCTTCTCGGCTGCCCCCAGCAGGGTGGCGGCCCGCGGCCCGTGCCCCAGACCGGCCCAGATGGCCGCGGACGTCTCGATCACGTCGATGGACAGGTCGATGTCCCCGAGTGCCACCGCCTTCGGGGCCACTTCGCGCAGCTCCTCGTAGGCGCGTTCTGGACCCTCGCCGTTCAGCAACGCCTCCACCAGGTTGGCATGGTCGATCGCGAGTCCCCAGGGGTCATCCAAGGCTGCGTCCGCGGCGATCGCCTGCTGCGCCGCCTCGATCGCAGCCGGGTAGTTGCCGACGTCCATGTGCAGGTGCACGACGTTGCTCAGAGCGGTCGCCTCCCGCTGTGGGCTCCCGATCTGGCGAGCCAGGTCCAGGCTGCGCTCGATCAGCGCGCGCGCTTCGGCGGTTTCGCCGGCATCGCGGCGGGCGATGCCAAGGCTGTTGGATTCCCGGGCCTCCCGGTCCAGGTCACAGAGGCGGTGGGCCATGGCCAGCGCGCGCTCGAGAGCGTGGGTGCCGATGATCAGATCGCTTTGCTGCAGGGCGAGGATCCCCTGACCATGCAGCGCATCGACGACCTGGACGCTGTCGGGCACCGCGTCGTTGGCCAGCAGGCGCAGCGCGCGATCGTGCCATCCCCGGCCCTCGGCGATGTAGCCGAAGCGGTACCAGTAGCCGTCCATCTGCTGCAGCAGCGCGTACCCGCACTCTGCGCGCTCGCCGGTGGGGTCCACCTCCGGGTCGAGGCACCAGTCGAGCGCCGCGCGGATGTCCTCCTCCACGGCGTTCATGCGATCCAGTGCGCTCATCTGGCGCGGGCCGTGCAGCAGTGCGTTGATCTTGGTCGCCACATCCAGGCACCAGCGGGCGTGGGCCAGGCGCACTGCGTCATGGTCGTCGGACGCCGCCAATTGTTCGCGAGCGAACCGGCGGATGGTCTCGAGCCAGAAGATCATCGGTTCGCCGTCCGGGCTCTCGGCGATCTCCAGCAGGCTGACATCCACGAGGTGGGCCACGACGTCCAAGGGGTCCCGGTCCTGCTCGCCGAGAACCTGTTCCACCGCTTCGAGGCCGAACCGGCCGGAGAACACCGCGAGCTGGGTGAACACCCGCCGGTCGGACTCCTCGAGCAGGTCGTAACTCCACGAGATCGTGGCGGCCAGGGTGCGCTGGCGCTGCGAGCGCCTGGTCAGTGTTGTCGCGTCGGACAACCGGTCATCCAGGCGGCGCAGCAGGGCTTTCGGGCTGAGCAGTCTCGTGCGGGCTGCGGCCAGTTCTATCGCCAGGGAAGGCCGTCGAGATGCCGGCACAACGTGACGACATCGGCGACGTTGGCCGGCGTGAGCGCGAACGAGGGCTTGACCATCCGGGCGCGACGCACGAAGAGGTCGACCGCGCCGGTCTGGACGTCGGTGAGATCGCCGTTGTCGGGGCTGGTGGGGACGGCCAACGGGGAGACCGGGTACTGCTGCTCGTCCACGAGGTGCAACGGCCGCCGCGATGTGGCGAGGATGCGCAGTCCAGGTGCCGCATCCAGCAGGCGGCTTACCACGACATCGGCCTCCGTGATCTGCTCCAGGTTGTCCAGGACGAGCAAGGCGGAACGGTCAGCGAGGAATCCGAGTGTGCGCTCGTGGGGCAGTTGGTCGGAGTCGCCGGGGGCATCCACCGCCTCCGCGATGCCGGACCACATCAACGCCGATCGGTCCGCGGTGTGCAGATCGGCGAAGTAGATGTCGGAGCCCAACTGGTTCTCTAGTTCGTGGGCCACGGCAACGGCCAGGCGGGTCTTTCCGGTCCCGCCGGTGCCGGTCAGAGTGACCAGGCGGGCACCGTTTCGCTCGATCGCCGCGCAGATCTCCGACACCTCCCGGGAGCGTCCGATCAACTCCGTGGCGTACGTCGGCAGGTTCGCCCGGCTGCCCAGGCTGCGCACGGGAGGGTGCTCCGCGACCAGTCCCTCGGCCTGCACGTCGAAGAGATGCTCGGGTTGGGTCAGGTCCTTCAGCCGGTGCCACCCGAGGTCGCGGAACTGGATGTCCCCGGGCTCGGCGCCCACGAGTTCCTGGGTGGTGGCCGACAACACGATCTGCCCGCCATGTGCGGTGGCGGCGATCCGCGCGGCACGGTGCACGTCGATACCGATGTACCCGTCCTCGTGGCGCTCCGGCTCACCGGTGTGCAAACCCATGCGCACGCGCAGTGCCGCGCCCCCGGGCCATGGGTGCTCTCCCAGTCGCCGTTGCGCGGACACGGCCGCGGCCAATGCCTCGTGGGCGGAGGTGAAGACGATGAAGAAGCTGTCACCCTCGGTCCCCATCTCGCGGCCGTGGTAGGCGGTGAACTCCGCGCGCAGGATGCGGCGCTGGGCGGACAGGGCCTCTCCCCATCGCGTACCCAGTCCCTTGAGCAGCGACGTCGAACCCTCGATGTCGCTGAACAACATCGTCAAGGTCCCCGTCGGCAGCGGGTTCATGGGCGACAGTATTCCCGCTCAAGGCGCATGTGTCACCGTTCGCACGTCCGGTAACCCTGTTCAGCAACGGATTCCAGGCGTACCCTTGGCGCCTACGGACCGCGCAGATGGAGGAGTGCATCATGTCTCGCTCGCGTCGCCTGGCAGTCGGGGCGGCGGCTGTTGTCGCTACCACCGTTCTGATCCCGACCACCGCCACCGCCGCACCCGATCAGAACCTGCGGGGTCTGCGGCTCAGTGGGGAGGGTTGCGCTGGGCTGAAGACAGTCGTCGTCACGCCCCGCACGCCGTTCCTGTTCGCCCCGCTGCAGTTGATCAATGCAGAGGACGCCAAGCCCTCGGGCAAGTGGCTGTTCCCCTACGAGATCGCCGTCTTCGGGGAGGGGTTGAAGACCCGCCATATGATCCCGGGGGAGACGTACACACGCCCGGGGAGGCCACCGAAGAACCAGGTGACCTGCTCGTTCACAGGTGAGACGAAGGAGGGGCCCTTCTCTGTCGACGTCACCGGACCCATCCGCGGACGGTGAGGGCCGGCATGCCACATCCGCGGATCGTGGTGGAGCACCGCAAGGAACTGTCCTACTTGCTGTGCCAGGCCGCAGAGATCGAGCACCTGGCCATGGGGCAATACCTCTATACGGCCTTCAGTCTGCGCAGCGAGGTCGGCCCGGGTGTGACGGCCGAGCAGTTCGAGGCGGTGGAACGCTGGCGGCGGGTCCTGCTGAGCATCGCAGCCGAGGAAATGCTGCATTGGGCGATGGTCAACAACTTGCTGACCGCGATCGGTTCGGCGCCGTACGTCTCGCGGCCCAACTACCCACAGCGGGCCAAAGGTTACCCGCCGTCGGTGCAGTTCGAGCTGCTGCCGTTCAGCGAGGACGCCTTGCGCCACTTCGTCTACTTCGAACGCGCGATGGGGGTGGACGTCGAGGACGCTGGCGCGTTTGCGCACGTCGGTGAGGAACCCCCGCCGATGGCGCCCACCGAGTTGCAGCCGCGGCCGCAGGCCTTCCTCACACAGGGCCAGTTGTACGGTTCCCTCGGCGATGCGCTGCGCGACTTGACCGAACGGCTCGGGGAGGACGGGCTGTTCATCGGCCCGCCGTGGGCGCAGGCGGCACCGGAATCCTTCGGATGGAAGGACCTGGTGCCGGTGCACGCCCTGCAGTCGGCGCTGGCCGTCCTGGCGATCATCGTGGAACAGGGTGAGGGGGCGACCGAGGACGTCGAAGGGTCGCACTTCGGGCGCTTCCAGGCAGTTCTGGACGAGTACGTGGCGATGCAGGCAGCGGATCCCTCGTTCGTGCCGGCCCCCGGTGACCGCGGCGGTCGCGCGAGGGGTGGAGGGTCATGCGCTGACCGGACCGCTCATCACCGACCCCACGACGGCTGCTGTCTCGGATCTGTTCAACGTCATCAACGACCTGATCCTGCAGATGGTCTGCCGCTTCTTCGCGTTCGGCCACGAGTCCGACGAGCAACTCGCGACCCTGGCCGATGCCGCCGTGGGACTGATGTTCGGCGCCATCAAACCACTGGGGCTGCTGCTTGCAACGATCAACCCGCAGTTCGGCGCGGCGTTCGGTGATCTGAACCCCTGAGCGCCCGACGTGGCCCGGCCGCTCTCCCGCACCTATCCGTTAGTGATGCGGATGGGCGGGAGCGACAAAGACCGTCTGTATCGCTCCCCTTCATCCGTATGGCTAACCCCTTGCACGGTGCTGCTGTCCATGGGGACTTCGACCGACGGGCGAGCGGCCGTTCAGTTGATGTCGTCCGATGCTTGATCACCTAGGCTCGCGGCGAGGCCAGCGGCAGGGGCACCCGTGACATACACGAGCACATTGCGCACAGGCCCGTTCGTGCGCATGTTGCTTGGCCATGGCTTGGCCACTGTTGGGCAGTTGCAGTTGATCATGGCGGTCGGCATCCATGCCCTCGCCGCGACCGGCTCGGGTCTGTGGGTCTCGGCTGCGGTCTCGCTCGGGTTCTTGCCGTACGTGCTCTTCTCCACCAGCGCCGGCGTCCTGGCCGACCGCTACAGTCGCAGCGCCGTGCTCCGGTGGTCGATCGGGCTGCGCCTGGTCCTGGCGGTTGCCATCACCGGCGGAGTCCTTCTCGGGTGGCCAATACCGGCACTCATTCTCCTGACTGCCCTCTCCGCGACCCTGGGCACCCCGGGCTACCCCGCGCTGGCGGCGGCTACCCCGGAGTTGGTCACTGAGGAGGACCTTCCGGCCGCGAACACCCTCGCCACCGGCGTCGAGAATGCCGGCTGGGTGGCGGGACCCGGGTTGCTCGGCCTGCTGCTGCTGATCGGGGCGCCGGTTGCCGGGGGAGGGATCGCTTCCGCTGTGTGTTTCCTCGCGGCATTGCTCGCGCTCGGACGCCTGAACCTGCCTGCGGCAGCACCTGAACTGACCGCCCGCAGTCGCGCTGCGTTCACCGGTGCGCTGCGCGTAGTCACGCGCAACCGCAGGATTCGCATGTTCATGGCATTGGCAACCCTGGACAATGCTCTGTACGGATACTTCGTCGTGGCGCTGGTCCTCGTGGGGGAAACGGCCCTGGTGGCAGGGCAGTCGGGGATCGGATGGCTGAATGCGGCGTTCGCCGCGGGTGCCTTCACCAGCATGGTGATCGCCCCGCGCCTGGCATCGACCCGGAACTTCCGTTGGCTCATCGCGACCCTGGTCCTGTTCGCCGGGTGGGGGGTGGTCCTGTCGCTGGCGCGGACGCTGTCGGTGGCGGCGATCGCGGTGTTCTTCGCGGGGCTCTTCACCGTCGTCGCCGAGATCATCGCAGTGACGGCCATCCAGCGGGTCACCCCCAATGCTTTGGCATCACGGGTCTTCGGCGTCTACGACACCTGCGCCATCTTTGCGATCGCTGTGTGCACGGGTCTGGCGGGGTGGCTCAGTGAGATGCTGGGCGTCCGCACGGCGCTCTTTGGCGCGGCCGCCGCGACAGCCGCCGTGGCTCTCATCAGCGCGGTGGTGGTGAGAGGCTACGGCGCGGGCACGCAGGCCGCGGTTGTGGGCGTGCTGCCGCGGCTGGGCACGGGTCGGGCCAACCCGGTCCCGGCGTCTCGCCTGCATCCGTGGGTACCCATGGTTGTGCACCGGCCCGCCGCGATCACTGCCGACTCCCATGCCCGAATGACGTTTGCATCGCGCCAAGGCGCCGTCCGCGGCTAGGCTGCCAAGATGCGCGCTTCGCTTGCTTACATCGGTGCCGGCCTTCTGCTCGGCACGACAGTCCTGTCGGGTTGCTCGAGCTCCACCCTCGACATCGACAAACTGGAGACCAACATCGCCACGGAGATGCAGTCCCAGCTGAGCCTCTCCGGAACCCCGACCGTGACGTGCCCGGACTCGGTGCCGATCGAGCAGGGCAATGTCTTCACGTGCACCGCTGAACTGGACGGCGACACGGTCGACGTGGAGGTCACGCAGACAGACGACAAGGGCAATGTGACCTGGGAGACCGTGCAGCCGACCGGCTGAACCTCGGCTGGGGCGGGACGGGCCAACCCGAGCCTCCCCGACGACGGCTAAGCCGCCGGCAGGAACCCGGAGCACATCTGCGCCAAGCTGGGCGTGTCGAGCCGCGCTGCCGCCACCCTGCACGCCATGCGCCTGGGGCTGCTGGAAACCACGGACATCGAGGGCTGAGCGAGTTCCCACCCTGGCGCGCGGGGTGCGTGCTGGGGCAGACTGGCCGGGTGTTCGGGCATGCGACCGCTCACCCGGCGTCAAGGGTTCGTCCATGAGTGCCGGAGCAGGCGGTGAGGTCCCCTACGGCATCCTCACCCCCGATCAGCGGCCACGGGTGTTCATCAGTTCCACGCTGGTCGAGATGGCAGAAGAGCGGGTGGCCGCCCGCCGGGCCGTGGAGAGCCTGCGGCTGATACCGGTGATGTTCGAACTGGGCGCCCGTCCGCACCCGGCCCGCTCGTTGTATCGCGCGTACCTGGCACAGAGCCACATCTTCGTGGGCCTCTACGCAGAGAGGTACGGATGGGTCGCACCGGAGGAGTCGATCTCGGGGCTTGAGGACGAATACCACCTCTCGGCAGGACTGCCCCGACTGGTGTACCTGCGCACCCCCGCGGAGCGGGAGGCCCGTCTGGAGGCGCTACTGGACCGTGTGCGGGAGGACGACACCGTCAGTTATCGGTCGTTCCGGGATTCCGAGGAGTTGGAACGCCTCCTGCGCGACGACCTGGCTGTCGTCCTCGCGGAGCGGTTCCTGGTGGGCGACCGGATAGAGCCCGCCCGCGGTGCCGAAGCGAGCCATCAACTGCCGCGTCCGCTGACCGAACTCGTCGGCCGTGAGGCTGAGACGGCACACGTGCGCAGCCTTCTCGATGGGGGAGCGCGTTTGGTGACGCTGGTCGGTCCCGGCGGTATCGGCAAGACGCGGGTCGCTCTCGAGGTCGCGCATGGCGTGGCCCGGACCGGGCGCGAGGTCGCCTTCGTCCCTTTGGACGCCGTCCGCGATCCGCACGCGGTACTGCCGGCCATCGGCGCCGTGCTCGGCATCGGGTTGGACGGCTCGGTGCCCGCGGCGGAAACCCTGGGACGTGCCCTGCGCAACCGCAATCTGCTGCTGGTGCTGGACAACATGGAACAGGTCGTGGAGTGCGCCCCCGAGGTGACCGCGGTTCTGCAGGAATGCCCCGACGTCACCGTGCTGGCCACGAGCCGTGCCGGGCTGCGGATCCGGGGCGAGCAGCAGGTTCCGATCGGGCCGTTGACCACGCCGAACGGAGAGCGCGGGGATCTTGACCAGTACACGGCGGTGCGACTGTTCCTCGAACGGGCGCGGGAGGCCCGTCCCGGTCTCACCCTGGATGACCCCGCCGAGGCGGCAGCCGTCGCCGAGTTGACGAAGCGTCTGGAGGGGATCCCGCTGGCGCTGGAACTGGCGGCGGCGCGCAGCAAGACCTTGCCTCCGCGCGCCCTGCTGGCACGTGTGGGCTCCGCTCTAGATCTCAGCAGCGGTGCGGTGGACGTGCCCGCGCGACAGCGGACGCTGCGGGACACGGTGGCCTGGAGCGAGGAACTGCTGCCCCCGCTGGCGCGCCGACTCTTCGCGCAGTTGTCGGTCTTCGAGGCTCCGTGGACGCTGACCGACGCGGAAGCCGTCGCCAGCACGGAGTCCGGCGACGTCCTCGACGGGGTGGCCGATCTGGTGGAGCAGAGCCTCGTCTACCCGTCCACGCGCAGCAGTGGTGAGCCCCGCTTCCGGATGTACGACGCTGTCCGGGCCTACGCCCGTGAGCGCCTGGATGTGTCTGATGCCATCGCGACTGGGGACCGCCTGATCGCTCGCATGGCGAGAGTCGTCGGGGAACTCGACGTCGGGTTCCGGTCGGCGGAACATGATCGGTGGCGCAGCGAGTTCCGACTGGTGTGGCCGGATATCAAGGCGGCCTTCGAACTCGCCGTCGCCCGGGAACAGGCGGCACACGCGACGCACCTGTCGCGGGCATGGGTGGGGATGTGGATGGACGGTCGGGTGCGTGAGATCGAGCCGCTCATGCAGGCCGCCATGGACCTCGTGGATCGGCTCGAGCCGCCCGAGCAGGGCGACATGCTCCTGGCCGGCGTGGGCCTGCGGTTCAACATGGGCGACTACGAGGCGGCCCGAGCGCTCATCGACCGCATCCGTGGCGGTATCGCGCTGCTATCCGAGGACGAGGAGTTGCCCGGCACCTTGGAGCTGTACGAGGGGTACCTCGCTGCCGGTGATAGCGACATGACGGCAGCGGAGCGCCATCTGCGGGAGTCCATCCACCTACTCGCGCAGTGCGGCCCGGGAGGCGGGTGGATCGAGGCCTTCGCGCACAACGGGCTGGGATCGTTGCTCGCACTGCGCGGCGACCTGGCCGGGTGGCGCCGTGAGATGCAGCGCTCCGGTGAACTCGGACGGCAATACGGCAACGTGGGTGCGCAGTTGCAGAGTCTGGTGTTCCAGGCCGCCGGACTGGCCCAGACCGGGCAGATCGAGGAGGCGAAGCAGTTACTGGGTGCGGCAGCGGACCTCGTTCAGAGGTATCCGTTCTACGAAGCCAACGCCTACTGCGTCGAGGTGGCCGGTCTGGTCGCCCTGCAGGAGGGTGACGCCCCGGCCAGCGCCCGGGCGCTGGGGATGGCCGATGCCCTGCGGGAGGTCGTCGGCGCCCGCGTCTGGCCGTTGCTGGCGATGCTACGCGCGGCCATCGAGCAGGCAGTCAGGTCCGCTCTCGACGACGACGCCTACCACCGGGAGGTGGCGCTGGGCCGGGAGGTGGATCTGATGACCCTGGCCGATGTGGTGCGGGGCCTGGTGCGGTGAGGGGACCGCGGCTATTCCAGGACTTCGCGGCGCCAGTCCGGTTTCCCGTCGTCGCGCAGTTCGCCCAGGTTGCCGTCGAGGGCGGCTTCGACAGCACGGGCAGCGGCCAGAGCTGCCTCGACGCGGGGCATCAGCACGAAGTCCGCACCCGCGGCGTACAGGCGTTTGCGCTCGGGGAATGTGGTGGCGGTAGCGATGAGCGCCGCCGAGGGGTTGACCTCGCGGATCACGTGGACCAGTTCCACCGTGCTGGCCGATGTCAGCACGTCGTCGGGAAGGGTGCACAGGACAACGCGGGCACGGTCCACACCAGCGTGGTGCAGGATTTCGGGGCTGGTCAGGTCCCCGTAGGCGACCCGTGGGCCCAACTTGGCGATGTCCGGATGGATCGCAACGTTGAAGTCGACCACCAGGGTCCGGTCGAGAAGATCGGGGACGGACTCACCGAGTTCGTGTAACAGCGACGAGGCGGTGCGATGCACGCCCAGCAGGGCGAGGTCGAAGCTCTCGGAGCGGTCGGTGTCCTCAGTGCGCCGTGGTCTCATGCCGACGCGACCGAGCCACGGGGCGAGTCGGTCGTACACCGTGTCGGCCTTGGTGAACAGGGTCGGCGTCAGGACGGCGGTGAGCACGAAGGCGAAGATGATCGAGGAGTTGAGGGCTGCGTCGATGTGGCCCAGTTGTAGGCCCAGGAACGCGATGACGAGGCTGAACTCCGACATCTGTGCCAGCTTGGTGGAGGTATGCGTCGCGATCCGTACATCCAGCCCGCTCACGTTCAACAGCGGAAGCATCACCAGGAAGCGGCTCGCGACGGCCAGCGCTGCCAGGCCCACCGCGAACACGATCACGCCGGCCCCGTCCGGGGCCGGGATCGTCATGCCGAGTCCGACGAAGAAGAGTGTGACGAAGAAGTCGCGGACCACCGACACCTGACGCACGATCTCCTCCCGGAACGGCAGGCTGGCGATCGTGGCCCCGGCGACCAGTGCGCCCATCCCGGCACTCACCTGCAGGGCGGTGTCGGCATCGGTGACGGCCTCGATCGCCGTGTCGATGTTGAGCCCCGCCAGCACCACGGCGAAGCACCACGCAAGCGCCGCGATGAGGATGGTGGATGGTTGCTTGGCGATCCACCGGAAGCCGATCGGCAGCACGGAATGGGCCACGGCGAGTGCCACCGCCCCCAGGAGCAGGACACCCGCGAACGCCGAGAGGATCGGCAGCACCTGCGGATCCGAGAGGTTGGGCTGAACGGCCAGCACGATGATCGCCCAGACATCCTGGAACACCAGCAGGGCCAGCGATACCCGGCCCGTCTGGGTGTCGAGTGTGAATGTCTGCTGGAACAGTGCCACCACGAGCAGGGTCGATGAGGCAGCGATGACCAGGCCGACGTAGAGCGTCGCGTAGTCACCTTGCAGCACCCCCAAGGTGACACCGACGAGCACCAGGCCCTGCGCGACGAGGAATCCCAGCAGGGCAGTCAGTGGATACTGCAGAGCCCCTGACACGAAGACGGCCCGCCCGCTTGCCAGCAGACCCTTGACGTCGATCTCCAGCCCGATCAGGAAGAGCAGCAGGATGAGACCCAGCTGGGCGATGGTGTCGATGTTGACCGGATCGTTGATCAGTCCGGTGCCCGTCGGGCCCAGCAGAACCCCGGCAAGCAGGAACGCGGCGACCGTCGGGATCCGCAGTCCCGTGAACGCGATGGCGAGCACTCCCGCTGCGACGAGACTCATCCCGATGTCGAGCACCAACACAGGAAGTCCGGTGTCGGCCGCCATCGCGGCGGGGACGGCAACGAGCACGTTCATGGACGGATACTAGGGCGCGGTCAAGGGAATACCCGTGGCATGAGGCGCATGGCGCCGGGTTCTGGCCTATGGGTCTTCGAGGGTGCTGGTGTAGGTGTGGCCGCGGGGGCTGGTCCAGGTGAGGTCGCCGGTGTGGGTGGTTCGGACCGTCCAGTCGGTGTGGGTCTTGATCCGGTGGTGGTATCTGCAGAGGCACTGCAGGTTGACCTCGACGGTGGATCCGGTGGGCCAGGCGGTGATGTGGTCGAGGTCGCAGTGGACGGCGGGGCGCCGGCAGCCGGGGAAGCGGCAGTGCCGGTCGCGGGCTTTGACGTATCGGGTGAGTTGCGGGCCCGGGCGGTAGCCGATGGTGGGGCGGGGCGGGTCCAGGTGGATGCGCGGTGCGGTGTCGCACAGGTGCTGGGCGTGGGCGTCGCTGATGGGCCCGTAGCCGACCAGTTCCGGGCCGGTGGGGGTGATCAGGACCTGCACCGGGACGGGCTGGTGGGCCTGGATGCCGCTGATCCGGGCGACCAGTTCGTCGGCGCGGGCTGTGTCGACCGGTCCGTCCTGGTTGGCCGCGGCGATCCGCAGGCTGTCGTAGCAGGCCTGTGCTTCTTCGGCGGTGAGGTAGGCGCCGAGGGTGGCCATGCCGTCGGTTTCGGGCTGCACCCAGACCCGCCGCCGGGTGCGGGCCTTCTTGCGCCGGGCGGTGGCGGCTTCGGGGTCCAGCCGGGTGATCTGTGTGGCCAGCCACGCCCGTAGTTGCCCGCGGGTGTGGCTCGTGGCGTAGTCGCAGGCGGCCCGGGCCAGACCAACCCGGGTGGCGGGGGTCAGCCCGAGGGTGCCGGCGGTGATCTCCTGGGCCTTTCCGAGGTCGATCAGCCCGGTGCGCAGCGCGTCGAGGACCTCGGGCAGGTCCTCGTGCAACTCGTGGGCCAGGTCCACACGCCGGCTGGCCGCGGCCGGGGTCCAGGCCAGTGCGCAGGCGATCTCGGCCGGGGCCGGGTCGCACAGGTTCCCGGTCGGGTCTGTGGTGGCCGGGTTCTCCTGGCTGACTTGGTGGATAGCCCCGAGCTGGCGGGCGTCACTGAACGCTTTCACCGCCTCCGCTGCGCACGCCACGTCCAGCGGGTCCGCACCCGCGGTGTGCAGCAACTCCCACGCCTGGTGAACATCCATGGCCCAACGTTAGAACACAGGTACGACATCTTCGGGGCCGCCGAAACCCACCGGATGTGGACAATCCGGTGGTCGGCTGACAGGTCTGCGCTAGGGACCCCCGGCCGCGATGACCCGCTCCTGGACAGCGTCGCGGACATGGCGGCGCTGCTGGGTCTCGGGAACCGAGTAGCGCACCTCGGTGTGGACCAGGAGGTCCATAAGACTGCGTCGCTTGGCGTCGACGAGTGCGATGGCTCCGGTCGCCAGCCAGAAGACCAGGCCGAGCATGCCCACCCAAGCCCGGACCATGGCGCGCAGGAAACCGGGGCGTCGCCCGTCCGGGGTGCAGACCCGAATCCCGACGATGCCCATTCCCAGACTCCGGCCGAGGGCCCAGTAACACATGCCCAGGTACGCCGGTATGACCGCTGCCGCGATCGCAAGGAGAGTGAGCGTCAGCCAATCCGGAGGCGTGCCTGAGAAGAGGGAATCGAGCAGGCCAGCCAGGGTCGAGAAGAGAACTGTGTTGAGGTATCCCACCACGAAGAGGTCGATGGCCAGGCCCAACAGACGGGTGACCGCTCCTGCGTACGTGAAACTCCGTCCAGGTGGCGCGGGGGGAGCGGGCAGAGCGCGCCAGACGGCCCGTTGCTTCGAAAGGTCCTCCACCGCAAGGCGCACCGGCTTGGTGTCATCTGGCGACGTGTCGGCAAGGACGATTTGCAGAGCCGTCTCAGCTTCCCGGCGGGGTGGTCGGCGCAGGAGCCGCCGGCCCACGGTGTCCACCAGGGTGTCGAGGTCGGCCAAAGCCCCTCGGAACCCCTCAAAGGCGTCGAGGAACAGGCCTTGACTCTGTTCCCGGATGAGGTCGCGGATGCGCGGGTCGTCCACGATGTCGTCCAGTATCTGGGGCGGGGGGGGTGGGGGGGGGGGGGGGGGGGGGGGGGGGGGGGGTTTTGGGGGGGGGGGGGGGGGGGGGGGGGGGGGGGGAGCGGTCTTGGGCGGCGGTTGGGTGCGCTGGGGCGCGAGCAGGTCGGGAGCGACCTGGTCGCGGATCTTGGGCATGAGAGCGTCGACGAGTTGGGGTGCGATCTCGGCAGTGATCAGGGGCATGAGCGTGTTCACCAGCTGGGGAGCGACCTCGTCGCCGAGTTTCGGCATCAGCGCGTCGATGAGCCGGGGTGCGATGGACTGCTCGAGGTACGGGACCAGGCCATCCACGATCTGCGGCACAAGTTGCTGCTCGAGGTAGGGCTGGAGATCGGTCAGCAGGCGGGGCAGCAGGTCGTCCACGAGCCGAGGGGTCACACCCGCGACGACCTCTGGCACGGTGACCTCGACGAGGTGGCCGGAAACGCCATCGACCACTTCGGGAATGGTGACGGTCGTCAGGTGGTCGGTGATGCCCGCGAGGACCTCCGGGACCACCTCGTCGGTCAGGTAGGGCGTGATGCCCGCCACGATTCGGGGAATGGCCTCCTCGACCAAGTACGGCTCGAGGTCCTCGATCACCTGCTGAGCGGTGGCGTTGGTGGCCTCAAGCGCTGCTCCGCCCACCGAATGCCCCACGCGTCCCACCGTGGCGTCGAATGCGCTGTCCGCGGCGTCCCGCGCACCTCCGGCCACTCGGCGGACCGCTCCTCGCAGCCCGCGCTCGGAGTCCGGTGGCGGTGTCATGCAGGCAGGCTACGCCTCACAGCCCATGGTCGCCGGGTACCTCGCCGGTCAGCACCGATGACTGCAGGCGCGGTGTCGGGAACGCGCCGCGCCTAGGATCGATATGTGGGACTACGCGAATCCAACATCGACCAACTCGACGGCGGCATCTTCGACGTACTCATCGTCGGGGGCGGGATCAACGGTGCGGTTTCTGCGGCCGCCCTTGCCTCCAGAGGCGCCCGGGTGGCGGTGATCGACCGCGGGGATTTCGCCGCCTTCACGTCCATGCAGTCGAGCAACCTGGTGTGGGGCGGTTTCAAATACCTGGAGAACTACGAGTTCAAACTCGTCCGGGATCTGTGCATGTCACGCAACCATCTGATCAAGTCCTACCCGGCCAACCTCAAAGAGATCCGGTTCATGGCGGCGCTGGACGAGAACTCGCCGTACTCGCCGCCCTTCGCAGGGATGGGCGCGACCGCCTACTGGGTGATCGGGAACGGCTTCACGAAGCCACCCAAGGTGCTCAGCCCGGAGAAGATCACCCAGCGTGAGCCGATCGTGCGCACCGACAACCTGCTCGGCGGGATCGAGTACTCCGACGCGTACATCGTCGACAACGACTCCCGTTTCGTGTTCGGCTTCATCCGCTCGGCTTTGAACTCCGGGGCCACCTGCGCCAACTACGTCTCCTTCGAGTCGGCCCGGCGGGTGGCCGACCGGTGGCACGTGCAGATGCGCGACACGGATACGGGAGCGCAGATGGCAGCCACGGCGAAGATCATCATCAACGCCGCCGGGCCCTTCGTCGATCCGATCAATGCCGCCCACGGCATCCGCACGAAGCACAAGATCGTGTTCTCCAAAGGCATCCATCTGATCGTCCCGAGGTTGTCCAAGCAGGAGCGGGTGCTGGCCTTCTTCGACGACACCCAGCGACTCTTCTATGTGATTCCGATGGGCACCCGTTCCATGATCGGGACGACCGATGACCGGGTGAGTGACCCCGATACCGATGTCACCAACGAGGACCGCGACTTCCTGCTCAACCAGATCAACGAACGCCTCGACCTGGAGACGCCGCTGACCCCGCGTGACATCATCTCGACCCGCAGCGGGGTCCGGCCGTTGGTGGTGGAGACCGACAACACCACCTCCGACCAGACCGATTGGACCTCGCTGTCGCGCAAGCACGCGCTCGAGGTCGACGCGGATCGGTCCTGGGTGACGGTCTTCGGCGGCAAGCTGACCGACTGTGTGAACATCGGCAACGAGGTCAGCGCGATCGTCAAGAAGCTCGGCGTGCCGCTGACGAAGGACAAGAAGTCCTGGTACGGCGAACCCCCGAAAGCCACCCGCGAGGAGTTCTTGCGACAGGCCCGCCTGATGGGTCTGGATCACATCACGACCAAGTCCAGCTTCGAGACCCTTTCGACGCGACTGTGGCGGCGCTACGGGCTGCGGGCTTTCGCCATGCTGGAGGCCCTGCGCGACGACCCCACCATGGCCGACGAGGTGATGGAGGACGCCGACTACGTGCGGGTGGAGTTGTTCTACGCCGCCAAGACGGAGATGATCACCAAGCTCGACGACTTCCTGCGCCGGCGCAGCAAGATCGCGCTGGTCCTCGACCATGATGAGGTGCGCGACGCCGACGGTATCCACGAGGCGTGTGAACTGCTGTTCGGCGAGGACGCACAGCGACGTTTCGACGAGTACTTCACCGAGGAGCGCAGGGCGCAGCTTCAGGCGTATCGGCAGCCGAGCGAATCGTTCCCGGAGGGCTGAGCGCGTCCCTCAGTCCTCCGGGGCGTAATCGCGCGGCACCACGACCATGGGAACCGGCAGCACCCGCATGAGTTTGGTCGCCGTGCGCCCGAGGAAGAGTCGTCTTGGTTGCGCCAATCGGCTGGATCCGACCATCACGATCTCGCTGTCGGAAAACTCGAGAGCGTTGACGGCCTCCACCAGTGTGCTGCCCTGGCCCACCACCGTCGTGACCGGGCACTCCGCCGGGAGTTCCTCGGCAGCCTTCTGCGCGATGGTCGAGACGTGGAGCTCTGCGAGTTCCGTCCATTCCTGGCGCCGATCTTCGGACCCATCCTCGCCGACCGCCACCAACGACATCAGTCGCAGTGGGACCTTCCACTCGGCCGCGGCGCGAATGGCGAATTTCACGAGGACCTCGTGGCCCTCCCGGACCCCTGTGGCACAGGTGATCCGGGTGATGGCCGGCTGGGCCGGGTAGTCCGCAGGAGTGAGAGCGACCGGCACCGACGCGGAATGCAGAAGCGCGTCGGCGATGCTGCCGAGGCGGAAGTGATGCGACGTGCCGACCACGATCATGCCGGCCTCGCCGCCCCTCCCGGGTTCCTCGGCCTTCTCCATGAGGCCCTCGCTGATCGACTCCGCGTTCACCAGATGCCCCTCGGCCGCCACATCGGCCGGCACCTTGCTCAGACCGTCGGCCAGCCATTCGCCGCCCTGCTTGCGCAACTCGGTGTTGTAGGCGTGATCCGGGGAGTACATGTGGAAGGTGGGCGTGTCGTCCGGCAACACGGCGACTAGATCGAGGCTCGCCCCTGATGACCTGGCCAAAGTGGACGCCAGGTTAATGGCGTCTAAACCGCGCTGCTGGGGTCCGTACCCGACGATGTACCTCATAAGTCCGTAATCTAGCCCTCCGAGGCCCTATGTTGAGGCGGGTAAGAGTCAGCGATTTCGCAGGGAGTCACATATGGCCGCCGAGGGAACGACGAACACCACCTCCGAAACGGGTCAGTCCTCCCACCTGGTGAGGACGCTGGGGCTGTGGGCGATCGTCGGTCTCGGACTCGGCTACATGACTCCGACCGTGGTCTTCGACACCTTCGGCATCGTCTCGGAGGAGACCGGTGGGGTGGTCCCCACGTCCTACATCCTGGCCCTCGTGGTGATGCTGTTCACCGCGATCAGCTATGGACGGATGACCCGCGTCTTCCCTTCCGCCGGCTCGGCCTATACCTACACCTCGCGGACGATGAGCCCGAACCTGGGCTTCTTGATCGGTTGGGCGGCCCTACTCGACTACTTGTTGCTGCCTTTGGTCAACGCCCTCATCATCCGCAGTTACATGTACTCGTTCTTCCCTGAGGCGCCGGCGTGGATATGGGTGGTTGTCTACGTCGCGGTGATCACCACCATGTGCCTGGTCAGCATGACCAACACCTCGCGGGTGAACATGGTGCTGGTCACGTTCTGTGTGGTCCTGATCGGAGTCTTCTTCCTGCTGTCGATCAAGGCCCTGATGAACGGGACCGGCAACGGCACCATCTTCTCGGTGGACCCCGCGTGGCACGAGGGTGTCGACCTGGGACTGGTCATCACCGGCGCGACGATCGTGGCTTTCTCCTTCATCGGTTTCGACGCGATCACCATGTACACCGAGGAGGCCAAGGAGCCGTCCCTGGTGCCCAGGGCCATCCTCCTCGCGCTGCTGATCGGCGGCGGGATCTTCTTCGCCGCCGCATGGTTCACGCAGTCGATGTTCCCGGACGTCTCGAACTTCAGCGAGGAATCCCTGGAGAACAGCGCCCTGCCGGAGATCGCCTACAACGTCGGCGGTCAGTTGTTCAAGATCCTGCTGACCGCGGCGGCATTCGCGGCGACGATGGCCTCGAGCCTGGCGTCGCACTCCTCAGTGTCCCGGTTGCTCTATGTGATGGGCCGCAACGGACGCGGCCCGGCCTCCCGCTTCTTCGGATACGTGCATCCGACCTTCCGCACGCCTGCCTATGCCATCGTCTTCGTCGGGTTGGTCTCGCTGCTCGCGATTTCCTTCAACCTGGACTTCGTCGCCTCGCTGATCAACTTCGGGGCCCTTATCGCATTCACATTCGTCAACCTGACGGTGATCGCCCACTTCGCCTTCCGCGAGCGCGAGGTTCACGGAGCACGGGACATCTTCCGGAACCTCGTGCTGCCGGGCATCGGTGTGGCCCTCACCGTCCTGCTCTGGGTCTACCTGTCGGCCGAGTCGACCCGGTACGGAGCGATCTGGTTCGCCATCGGCATCGTGGTCCTGCTGTGGATCACGCGCTTCCTGCGGCGGCCGCTGACGGTGAACATGGGCGAGGAGGCCTGACGCCCGGACGGACGACGCAGGTCTGCGCACGCTCGACGGCCCCTTGAGGCCCCCTGGGGAGCGGTGAAGAATCCAGGTGGTCATGGCCATGTTGGACGGACCGGCCCGGTGATCCGTGTCGGCGTTGCACGCCCGCTTCAGGAACCCGCATCGCTCACCGCACGCCACTCCCACGGCATGCAGTTGTGTGTACTGATTCGCCACGTTGCGCGGCGGTGGCCAGAAGCTAGCGTAGAGGCCATGAACCCCTCACCCGCCGGCATTCCCGCGCAGGACGCCGTGCCGGTCGAGCCGGGCCGCCTGGCCCGTCTGCGCCAGTACAACATCATCGTGGGGCTGATCCTGGTCGCGCAGGCGGTGGCTGTGGTCGCGCTCTCCAACGACTTCACCCTGCCTGTCACCGCCTCCTACCTCGAGGGGCCGCCCGGCACGATGCCCGGTGACCCCGTCACGTTGCTGAACACCCCGATCGGGCTGGGCCGCGGCCGGGTTCCTGGCCCTGTCCGGAGTGGCGCTGCTGATCGTTGCCACCGTCTGGTTCCGGGGATATGCCGCGGATCTGGCCCTGCAGCGGAACCGGGCACGGTGGGTCGAGTACGCGCTGACGTCGTCGATGATGATCGTGCTGATCGCCCAGATCACCGGCTTGACCGACGTCGCGGCACTCGCAGCGATCTTCGCCGTGAACGCGGCCATGATCTTCTTCGGCTGGCTGCAGGAGGTCTACGAGCACCCCGGCGGCGGTTTCCTGCCGTTCATCTTCGGATCCATGGCCGGTATCGTGCCGTGGCTGATCATCGCGTTCTTCGTCATCGCCCCCGGTCCACCTCCTCGGCCGAGCCGCCCGGGTTCGTGTACGGGATCATCGTGTCGTTGTTCCTCTTCTTCAACGTGTTCGCCCTCAACCAGTACCTGCAGTACAAACAGGTCGGGCGTTGGGCCGACTACCTCGCCGGGGAACGGACCTACATCACCTTGAGCCTGGTGGCCAAGTCCCTGTTGGCCTGGCAGGTCTTCGCCGGCACCCTGGCCGGCTGACCCTGGCCGCATTCGTCAGGGTCGCAGCGTCTTCAGGTGACCGGCCCGCCAGTGGTCGAAGTCGCTGGCATACCACCGGGAGCGCACCCGGTCCGACGGACCTCCGGCCAAGACTGTGTGCGCCGACTCCTCGGCGAAGTCGGTGACGAACCTCAGGGTCGGCATGAACGAAGTGTCCGCCCCGGCCGACCGGAAGACCTGGCCCTGCTGGACCGTGCCGCGGCCCCCGGCGAGGGGGAACGGGCCGCGATCGAACCCGAGCCGGGCCAGGGGAGTGCCACCGAACAGCAGGTGACGCGCGGTCGTCGGCCGGAGCTCGCCCCAGGGTCGGACCGGACCCGGAAGCGTTCTTCTGGCCACTTGGGCGTAGACGTCGGCCCGTGATCGTCCGCCGAACCAGGCCGAGTCCTCGCGCAGCAGCACGTTGTCGAAGTTGCCCTCGAAGTCGGCGAGGATCCCGGTCTCGGTGAACAGGTAGCCGATGACGTCAGCCCCGAGCACACCGCCGAACACCTCCTCCACCAGGCCGCGGTGCCAGCGCTCGAAGAGGGTAGCGCCGATCGAGTCCACCGTGTACGAGCAGTCCCACTCGCGCAGAGTTCTCTCGTTCTCACTCTCACCCAGCAACGGCAGCAGTACCTCGAGGTAGGGGCGGGGGTGGGCCGCGACGAGGTCGAGCTGCAGCCGCTGGGTGTCCTCGACGGTCCAGGAATCGTTGTCATGCAGGGTTTCGGTGATCCGCGCGGCACGCGAGTCGCTCATCGGCAGGTTGATCGGAGCCCGCCGACCCAGGTGGTTCAGGTCGTCGTTCGCGGTCACGATGAACCCGGTCTCCACATCCTTCGCGCGCGGCAGGTCTTCAACCCGGGCGTAGCCCTGCCAGGCGGTCTCGGGATCCCAAGCCGGCCGTGGGGCCAGACCGGAGTCGGGCAGGTCCCGCAGCGGCATCCGGCCGGACATCTGGTACCCGATAGAGCCGACCTGGTCGGCCAGCACCCAGTTGAATGCCATCTCCAGCTTGCCCAATGCCGCCATGCCCGCGTCGACGTCCTGAGCGCGGAGCACCTGCACCATCGCGGTCATCGACGCGGCGCCGCCGTCAGCACCGGACCAGCGGGTGGCCAGGCGTAGGCCGTCGACAGCCGGGTCGCCGTCGAGAAGGCCCCGGTCGGTCTCGTGGACGACCAGCCGCACCGGCTCACCGCGCCGTACGGCGATCTCTTCCACCCGGGTCGCGACCGGCACCCACGTCGTCTCGCCCCCCACGTCCCGGCGCACCCGGCCGTCGCGGCATTCCTCCACCCACGAGTCGGTGGCGTCCATGAACGCGTAGGTCGGCGTCCAGGCCAGCGCGTCGGTCCGGCCCACCAGGAAGGCCGGCAGTCCCGGCATGGTCGCGGCGATCACCCAGTGCCCCGGCCAGGTGCCGACGATCTCGCTCCAGATCGCGGGGAGCCTGAGCTCGAGGTGCGGGTCCCCGGACAGCACGGCACGCCCGCTGCGGGTCCGGTCCGGGCCCACGACCCAGTTGTTCGAGGCGATCGGGCGCGGTACGTACGGCGTCCAGCGCACCTCCGGAGGGACCAACGGCTCGCCGAGGTCGAGCCGCGAGACGAGTTCGGCGTCCAGGCCGTCGAGGCCCCTCGGGAACATCTCCGCCAACAGATCACCGGGCACCCCGGCCTTCACCATCTGCACCAGCAGCCGCTCCATCTCGCCCTGGCTCTGGGCCAGACCGACGAAGCCGACCAGCCGGGCGAGGACCACGCTGTCGGCGGGCGTCCACGGCTCCGGGTGCTTGACGCCGAACAGCCGCAACTCCCACGGCGCCTTTCCTCGTAGCGCCCGGTTCACCCCTTCGCAATAGGCCGCCAACAAGGTGTAGACGTCGGGCGGCAACGCCGCAACCTGCTCCTCGGCGCCCAGGTGGAAGCCCAGCCGGCGGAAGGTCTTGTCCGCGGCGAGCAGTTGTTCGCCCGGCAGCCGCTCGGCGAGCCTGCCACGCCCCGCCATCCGGGTGAGCAGCAGTTGCAGGGCGCGGTCGGTGCCGTGCGCCCACCCCAGCCCCCGGTAGAGGTTCGTCTCCGAGTCGGCGTCGATATGGGGAACACCGTGGGCGTCCCGGGTCACCGACAGCCCAGGCATGGTGAGCAACTGCTTCTTCACGACGTCACCCTAGCCCTGGATCTTTCACCGCAGCCGAGTGTCAGCGTGTTGATCTTGTTCGAGTTTCGGCGCTGGGGGTTTCGTCCGTACCTCACGTGAACACGATGGTGCCCTGGCCGGCGCGGGTGGGTCGAGTCAATGCCGCCATGAACGCACGGAAGACCGCAACCACCTTCGACCCCCGAAACATCCGACCGATTGCTGGGGCGCAGTGCGTGTGTTGGGCGCCTATTCCCCGGGAGCACGCTCGGCCCGGCGACGCAAGAGCCCGAGGATACCGATGACGGTGACGTCGGCGATGAGGGCCGCGTAGACCCATGCCGCAGGTGTCCATGCGAACTGGCTCTGGTAGCGGGCCATGCCCACCAGGAGCAAGGCCGCCAGGACCAGGCTCGCGATGACAGCCGGACGGATGCGTTCGGCGTCGTCCTCCCACGCCATGGTCGCGAATGCCGCCCCCATCGCCACGACCCAGGAGCCGATGGCTCTGCTGGTGAGCGGTGTCAGCGGCCACGCAGCGACGTCCATGACGACGCCCGGGACCACAACCATGGCCAGGCCCAGAGTGAGGAATACCGCTGAGGAGGCCACAAGCAGACCGCGGTACCCCCTGACCAGGTCCCGTGAGCGCGGCGGATCCTCCCCGGGCGAACGCGTCTGGATGACCAGTGCGACCGTCACCAGAATCGGGTCGACGATGTAGATCACCAGCCATGCCCACGCTGCGAAGCGAGCCGTCCCGGGTCCCGAGAAGTGGAACTTGTCGAGATGGATGACGGTGGTGAGCAGCGTCAGCCAGAGGAACAGGGTCACGCCCGGAACCCCGACCCGTGCCATGACCCAGGTCCGGCGCCGCCAGCTGAGGAAGGACAACACGCTCGCGGTCAGAGAAGGCACCCATGATGGTTGCGCTGGAGCCGGCCGCGATGGTCCACGCGAAGAACTCCTCGGTGTGGTCCGTCAGCACATACAACTGCATGCCGGAGGCGAAGGTGAGGATCGTCCCCAGGATCAGGGCGAAGCGCATCAGCGGGATCGTCTGCCGATTCGTTGCGGTCATGATGGCAGCACCACACCGAATCCGTGACGGGCGAGTTTGAGCAGCACATGCCCGGGCTCCAACAACTGCGTGACCTTCTCCGCGGACACCATTTCCAGGGCACCCAGCGCGCGCATGTACGCGGTGTCGCCCTCCTGTCGTGCCGCAGCCAGGACGTGTGTGTTGCGCCATACCTTGGCGCGTGCCTCGCGCAGGAAACGCTTGGTGCCGAGCCGGTTCAATGGTTTCAGCGCGGTGTCGACCCACGTGCGGTCCCCGGGCATCTCCTCCGGACGCAGCAACTCGTCCTCGGCCGCCACCTGGGCGGATAGCACGGCGTCGATGCGCTGGTGGTCGGCGTGGCGGCGGGCCATGACCTGCTCGTCGCGGAAGTCCGCGTCCGGGATCACCGCCACCAGCGCCTGCGGAAGGTCGTAATTGATGTGGGCGTTCATGCCCAGCAACACGTGACGCAGGGGGGCGAGCCTGGTGAGGGAGGCTTCGAAGGCGACTTGCCAGGGTCGCGACGGATCCCCCTTCCCGCGCCAGGTGTCCAGGGCGTCCAGGTAGAACCCCGCGAAGGCCACGTCCCAAGACTGGACCCAGTCGTTGTCGATGAACCCATCGCTGGCGATCTCCGCGCGGACGGCGTGGGTGATGCGGTTGTAGGTGGCGTGAAAAATGCGGCATCGATCGTCGTCCGCGACCAGTTCCGCCTTGAGCACGTCCATCCGCCCGATGAGTGCGTCGATGCGCGCCGTCGAAGCCTGGGCCCGGTCGTGATCGTTCGGGAACACGCTGGGAAGGTACCGGATTCACGTGCTTGATCGCCGGGTGTGGGCCGTCAGGATCGGGACGGCCCACACCGCCGGGTTCTGGCCTATGGGTCGTCGAGGGTGCTGGTGTAGGTGTGGCCGCGGGGGCTGGTCCAGGTGAGGTCGCCGGTGTGGGTGGTTCGGACCGTCCAGTCGGTGTGGGTCTTGATCCGGTGGTGGTATCTGCAGAGGCACTGCAGGTTGACCTCGACGGTGGATCCGGTGGGCCAGGCGGTGATGTGGTCGAGGTCGCAGTGGACGGCGGGTCGCCGGCAGCCGGGGAAGCGGCAGTGCCGGTCGCGGGCTTTGACGTATCGGGTGAGTTGCGGGCCCGGGCGGTAGCCGATGGTGGGGCGGGGCGGGTCCAGGTGGATGCGCGGTGCGGTGTCGCACAGGTGCTGGGCGTGGGTGTGGCTGATGGGCCCGTAGCCGACCAGTTCCGGGCCGGTGGGGGTGATCAGGACCTGCACCGGGACGGGTTGGTGGGCCTGGATGCCGCTGATCCGGGCGACCAGTTCGTCGGCGCGGGCGGTGTCGACGGGTCCGTCCTGGTTGGCCGCGGCGATCCGCAGGCTGTCGTAGCAGGCCTGTGCTTCTTCGGCGGTGAGGTAGGCGCCGAGGGTGGCCATGCCGTCGGTTTCGGTCTGCACCCAGACCCGCCGCCGGGTGCGGGCCTTCTTGCGCCGGGCGGTGGCGGCTTCGGGGTCCAGCCGGGTGATCTGTGTGGCCAGCCACGCCCGTAGTTGCCCGCGGGTGTGGCTCGTGGCGTAGTCGCAGGCGGCCCGGGCCAGACCAACCCGGGTGGCCGGGGTCAGCCCGAGGGTGCCGGCGGTGATCTCCTGGGCCTTGCCCAGGTCCAGGCGCCCGGTGCGCAGCGCGTCGAGGTCCCCTGGCAGGTCCTCTTGCATCTCGTGGGCCAGGTCCACACGCCGGCTGGCCGCGGCCGGGGTCCAGGCCAGTGCACAGGCGATCTCGGCCGGGGCCGGGTCGCACAGGTTCCCGGTCGGGTCTGTGGTGGCCGGGTTCTCCTGGCTGATCTGGTGGATGGCACCGAGCTGGCGGGCGTCACTGAACGCTTTCACCGCCTCCGCGGCGCGCGCCACATCCAGCGGGTCCGCACCCGCGGTGTGCAGCAACTCCCACGCCTGTGAACATCCATGGCCCAACGTTAGAACACAGGTACGACATCTTCGGGGCCGCCGAAACCCACCGGATGTGGACAATCCGGTGGTCGGCACGCGGGCGTGTGTGGGCCGGTACCGAGCACTCGATCATCCGTCACGAAGGGGTCGGACGCGTACGGTTGACGTGTGGGCACGGGTCGCACAGGGCATCCGATCGAGCGCGCAGGTCCAGCCGACCTGATGTTCCTGGCTCTGCAAGGAGCGACCGTGCCGGAGCAGTTTGGCGTGGTCCTGGTGATAGAGCCGGACGGCCCCTTCGACGCGGCGGCTGCCGTGCGACTGGTGGCCTCCCGCATCCCCGCCGTCCCCCGGCTGCGGCAGTGCATCCAAAAGGTGCCGCCTGGCTGCGGCCGGCCGATCTGGGTCGATGACGCCGACTTCGCCGTCGACCGGCACATCGATGTAGTGGACTGTCCGCCTCCGGGCGATGAGACCGCCATGCTCGCCGCGGCCGAGGAGTTGCTGCTGAACCCGCTGCCCTTGGACCGCCCTCTTTGGACGGCCCGCTTCATCACCGGACTGACTGGTGGTCGGGTCGCGCTGGTGGTCGTCGCCCAGCACGCACTGGCCGACGGGGTGGGCGGGCTGGCTGTCTTGGGGGCACTGCTGGACGGATCTGCGCCATCGCCCGACCGGTCCTTCCCCGTTGCCGGGCCGTCGCACGGAGAACTGGCCGCGGAGGCCTGGACCACCCGCGTGCGGGCCTTGTACCGGCTCCCTGGACTGCTGCGCCGCACGCCTCGTGGTGCGCGGGAGGACGCGCGGAGTACCGGGTCGGCCGGGCTACGCCCTGCTCGCTCTTGACGACCACGGGACGACGTCGCCGGGTGACCGTGGCAAGCGGTGATCTCGCAGCGATCCGCGCCACCGCGCACCAGACTGGCGCCACGGTCAACGACGCCCTCGTGAGCGCCGTCGTTGGTGCACTGCACGCATGCCTGGAGCGGCGCGGGGAGGACCCCCCGCCATTTGTGCTCGCAGTGCCGGTGGCCGTGCGTCGCGGGACGACCGCAGACGATGTGGGCAATGCCTTCACGGAGGCCCGAGCGCGCGTCCCCGGGGGAGGCATGCCACGCGAGCGGCTCGCCAACGTCGCGGCGATCATGCGGGAGCGCAAGGCCGCCGTGATGCAACCGGCGGCCCTGTTCGTGGCTGCGCCGGCTGTCCGGGCGATGGTGGCCGTCGGAATCTACGGGTGGTACATGCGGCGCCAGCGCTATCTGCACACAGTGCTGACGAACCTGCGCGGCCCGGCCCTGCGGGTCACGTTGGCGGGTGCACCGATCACGAGGATGCTGCCGCTGGCGGTCGGCGGCGGAGGCAACGTCACTGTCACGTTCGCCGCACTCTCCTACGCGGGTACCTTCGCCGTCACGGTGACCGCAGACCCCGCGGTGACCCCCGACCTCGGTCTGCTGACCGCCGATCTGCAGGCGGAACTGGACCAACTCGGCGGGTAGTCGCTCTGCCGGCCGCCCGCATTGGAGTCCTCATCGAAAGGTCGAGGCGGGCGCATGGTTCGACAGCCCGGTCCTGGACCATCTACTGTCTGGTCATTGCACCGCGGCCCCGCGTGCAGGAAGCGGGATCGGCATGCGCATCGGCAGGGTTCTGACAGCCACGATGGCCGCGGCGATGGTGCTCGGAGGCGCACCAGCCGTCAACGCCGTTCAACCGGCGAAGAAGCAGCCCCCGTCTTTCGACACCACGATCAGGGAGGGTCGCAAGGCCGTCCGGTCCGCCCTTAAGCAGACCAAGTCGACGTCGGCGTCGGTGGCTTTGGTGTCGGACGGCAAGGTCGTGTGGAGCCAGACCTTCGGTCGCATCAACCCGGCCGGCAAGAAGCCCTCGCCGACCACGCAGTTCGGGGTCGGGTCGGTGAGCAAGGTGGTCACCACGATGGCTGTGATGCAGTTGGTGGACGCCGGCAAGGTCTCACTGGACGCTCCGGTGACGCGCTACATCCCGGACTTCTCAATGAAGTCGCCGCAGTACAGGCAGATCACCGTGCGGATGCTGCTGAACCATTCCGCCGGTGTCCCCGGCACCGACTACGCCGACGCCTGGAGCAACGAGCCGATCCCCTCCTACGTTGATCGGGCCCTCGGGGGGTTGGCGAACTCGCACCTGAAGACCACCCCGGGTGCGATGAACGTCTACTGCAACGACTGCTTCACGTTGGCCGGGGAGGTCGTCGAACGGGTGTCGGGGGTGCCGTTCCAGGACTACGTGACCGCCAATATCTTGAAGCCGCTGGGCATGGGTCACTCCCGGTACCAGACGTCGGTGCCGGCGCCGGGAAACGTCGCCCCGATCATTCAAGGAGGCAAGGCGCAGCCCATCGAGATCACCAACCTGTTCGCCTCGGTGGCCTCGTCTCCACGTCCAAAGACATGGCTCAGCTCGCCAGAGTCTTCATGAACGATGGCGTGGTCGGCGGCAAACGGATCCTTTCGAGTTCGGCCATCCAGCAAATGGCTGCCGACGAAACCGCCACCACACTGCGCGTCGGGCCTCCCAGCTTCCTGCGTTACGGGCTGGGCTGGGACACCGTCGAGGACCCGGCCTTGAGATCCGCCGGTGTGCTGGGCTGGACCAAGGGTGGCGACACCGTCGACTACCACGCCTCGTTCGCGATCGTTCCCGACCACGGGCTGGGGGTCGTCGTTCTGGGCGCTGGCCGGAGTTTCAGTTCGATCGCTGCCGAAACCGTCGCGCAGACGGTGCTGCTGAACGCGCTGGTCGAGACCGGCGCGATCAAGAAGATGCCCGAGCAGGTCGGCGGCACGCCTGGCAAGGGCAAGGTGACGTCGAAGATGGCCAAGAAGAAGACCAGCAGACTGACGGGCACGTTCCTGGCACAGAACTCGACGCTGCGGCTGACGAAGGTCAAGCAGCGGTCGCTCAAGGCAGCGACACTCGTTGACGGCGAGTGGGTCGACAACCCTGGCCGTTTCGAGTTGCGCAACGACGGGGCGTTCTGGTCCACGAAGAGTCCCGGGACCTCGATCCGGTCGGTCAGGGCGTGGGGCCACACCTATGTGGTGCAGCGCAGCATCGGGGGAGTGGGCACTTACTACTCGCACATCGCCAGGGGGCAGAAGATCCGCTCGGGGGGCGCGCTGTCGCCGGCCTGGCAGGCGCGATTGGGCGCGAAGTGGCTGCTGGCCAACGAGAGTCCGAAGTCGCTGACCTGGACACTGTCCGGCACTCCCGCCGTGGAGATCGCGTCCATCCCCGGTCTGTCCGGGTACCTCCTGGCCAGCGGCGCGCTGGTTGAGTCCGTGCCCTTCGACGCCACCACTGGCGACGCCCTGGGCACGATGTTCCTCGAGATCCCCCTGGGGTTCGGCCGCGACTTGTACGACTTCGACTTCTCCATGAAGGGCGGGGAGGAGTACCTGTCGTTCAGCAGCAGCGTCCTGCGGCCCGCGGCGACCGTGCCCAGCCTGAGTCCGGGCAGCAACACGGTCAACATCGACTCGAGCGGTTATGTCCAGTGGTACCGGGTGCCCACTGCCGCTGGGCTGACGATCTCGGGTCAGAGCGACTGGAAACTGTTCGACGACAGCCTGTCGATGGTCGACTACGGAGGCGCGGACACCGCGGTGAAACAGGCTCCGGCAGGGGCCTACCTGGCGGTGTTCGGGCCGCCGGGGAGCACCGCGACGGTGGTGGTCCCGTAGTCGCCAACGAGGCCGGAAGGAAGTCGGCGCCGGCCGGGGTGCTTCTTACTGGGTACTGGGTCGCGCTGACCGCCGGTACTCCTGGGCTGGGGGAGTGCGTCGCGAGGGGGCGTGGGTACGCTCAGCGGCAAGGTCTCGGGGGCGGGTTGTCGCGTTGGATGGGGCTCGTGCAGTTGGTTGACGCTTAGGCGGCGACGGACCTCAACCAACTGCACGAGCCCCATCCGACTGCACGAACGTCACCAAACGCCCCGACCAGGCAGGCCGAACATTAACGGTTCCGGCGACCATGCGGTTCACCATCGAACGTGCTGCCGCCGGAGGTGTGGCGCGTGGCACGTGTGTGAAGCCCACGCGGGCCAACAGGAAGAAGAAGAGTTGCACGCGCTACCGGAAGGCGAGCAGCGTGAAGGTACCTGGCATCGACGAGGGGAAGACGTCCCTCCGAGTCACCGGCAGGCGCAGTCCGGCCAAGGTTTTGTCTACCGGTGATTACCGGCTGGTTTCGATCGCTGTCGATGCGAAGGGTGTTCGCAGCAACCGGGCCACAGCCACCTTCAGCATCACGAAGCGTTAGGGGCGTCGGGGTCCGGAAACATAGGTGGCGCGCCGTGACATCGCCCGCGAGAGCATGATCTGCCACGCGGGCAGTGCCAGGAATCCGGCAACTCCCATGGCCACCCCTGTTGCGGCCACAGCGCTACGCGGTCGTGAACCGCGGGGCAGCGCAGCACCCGCGGCGGCCAGCGCCATGCCACCCAGCCCGGTGCCCCCGATGATCCGCGCGGCCCGGGCCAACCGCCGCGGCAGCACCCCGCGGGTTGCAGCCGATCGGCCGACGGCCTCGGTCCACAGCAACAGCACCGCGCCGAAGCCGGTGCCGATGACTGCTTGGACAGGGAAGCTGATCGCCCCGGTGAGTAGCAGCGCCGAGCTTGCGGCCGACGCGGTCCCGCCGACCGCCACGGACCGGGTCAGCAGCGGCAGCCGACCCGGTGAGCCGAGCAGGTCGCACACGCCGGCCGTCATGGGGATCATGCTCAGCGCGGCGACCGCCCCGACCGCATCGTTGGCCGGTCCGGTCCATTCGTAGGACTCGTCCCCCGGCAGTCCTACGGTGTACAAGGCCAGCAGCAGCCCGTTCGCGGTGCAGCCCGTGACGCCGGCGACCAGCGCCCATCGCTCGACCCGACGTGCGGCCGACTCGTCCAGCGCCACGTCCGGGGACCAGCGGACCTTCGCCCGGCGCCGATAGGAGGGCCCGAAGCCGTAGATGAGCACGAACCTGAGCACCGGCGGGACTGTGTGCACCACGACGTCGTACCCCTCGGGGTCGATGTCCTCAAGCATCCAGTGCCCTTCCATCGCCAGTTCCTTGGTCGACTTCGACTTGAGGAAGTACCGCTGCTCGATGTCCTTCCACTCCCGGTCGCTCATGCTGGCGGACACGACGGGCATGGCCTCGGCCACCTCCCGGTCCAGATGCGGCACCAGCACGGCGAGCAGATCATCCAGCGCCCCGACCAGGGCGACCCTGGGGGCGTCGGTCGCGGTCGCGGTGTACTCAGCAGCGGCCTTGGCCGCGGCGTCGGCGGCAGGGGCTATCCGCGCGTGGTCGGCCTCCATCGAGTCCGGGAGTTCGGACGCCCCCGGGCTGCGGTCGCGGACCAGTGGCCAGACTCCCTGGTCCTCACCGCTGTGGTGTCCGTGCAGGAACTCCAGCATCCACGACACGTGTTCGCCCAGCGCCACCCTCTGGCGGCCTCGCGGTGGCGGATCGTCAGCGAGCACGTCGCGGGCTCTTGACAGGTCGCTCTTCAGTGCGGCATGGACGATGCCCATCATGCGGGTGTCGGCCGGATCGTCGGCTTTCATGTTTCCTCCTCGTTTCTCGGGTTTCGCCTGCTCATGGGTTCGTCGGTGTGGTCGCTGCCGATGAACCGCGCTCCTTCCACATCACCGGCCCAGTCGTCGCCGGCCCGCCGGTACTGACACTGGGCGGTCGCCGTCCCAGGTGTCATGGGGCTAGGTCCCAGGTCGGGTCGGGAATCTTGTCCCGAGGCGTGTCGCACCTATTGCGTGACGCCGCCCTTGGCCCGAACGGTGGAGGGATCATGATCCGCGAGGAACTAACCTCTCATGGGCGCGTTCGTGGCCCACCGGCTGTTGCCCAGCGCAAGGACGTCGTCAACGAGATGCGGCCCACTGAGGGATTACCCCATCGGGTCTGGGCGCCCAGCAGCGTGCCGTCCGGACCAGATCAAGGCCAGCCGCACCGCAGGCGTTGTTCGGCCAGTCGGCCACGGGATCGGCCGTCCGTGGGGAGCAGAACACCGGGGGTGTGCAAACGACGTGCTCTTCCGGGCCAATGGCGTTCACCACCAGCACAAGTGGGCTCAGTTGGCCGCGAGGTCGAAGGTCAGCGGGCCCCAGCTGCAGCCGTATCCAAGGGCGTTGTCGACCCCGTAGGTGGTGATCTTGTGCACCGTGCCGGTCACCGCACGCTTGGTGAACCGCCCTTTGAAGGTCCACTGGGGCTCCGTTGTAGAACTCGGTCTGGCTGAACCGGCCCTTGCGTACGCGGCCCTCCCACCTAGTGATCTGCAGTCGCGCAGTGATGCGCTTCGGCGTGGGCACGAATTCGGTGCCGTTGAAGATGTCGCATGTGGCCTTCACCTTGGTCCAGGTGATGAACGGAGCCATGTAGACGCGCTCCGTGGTGGAGTTCCAGGTCCGCTTCAACTCCAGGGTGACCTTGCCCCCGTTGGCCGTCCCACCGGTGTAGATCGTGCCGGGCTTCGGCTGGACCGCGTTGGGGGCGGCGGAGGCCACACCGGGCATCCCTGCGAGCAGTGCTGCGGCCATGACCGCAGTACCGGCCAGCCGGCCGACCGGAGCGTGGCGTGCAGGGGAGGGAGCCATGATCGGACAGTAGGTGGCGAGGGGCGCGGCGTCAACATACAGGCGCGCCGGTCAGGCCTTACCTGCCGCACGGATCGAACCGAGAGGGTCTTCCCTCCGTACTCCTCGAACCCTGGTGCCCCATAGCCTTGGCGGGTCCGGGCTCGTGTGTTAGACAGCCTGCGGCGACGAGCTGGTCAGCGACCTGTCCCGTGGAGATCGCTGTCGACGCGAAGGGTGTGCGCAGCAACAAGGCCGCGGCCACATTCAGCATCAAGAAGGTGACGAAGCGATAGGTGCAGTCGGACGACTTTGATGAGGCGAGTGCGATACCTAGATGTGGGCGTGGCCGGCAGGCGGCAATTGGTCCCGCTGGTGTCGGGTGGGGCTCAGACCGCGTAAGCCGCCCTGTACCACCTCGGGCGTTGTTGCACCTGCTCATGCCAAGGGGTTGAACCACCGGCACTGGGGGAAGCGCGCGAAGTCGCTGTCGTTGCTGGCCACCGCGACGCCGTGCTCGATGGCCATCGCGGCCAGTTGCGCGTCGGGAATGAGATTGCCCGTCACACCTCCGGCAAGGAGGCCACCGAGGATCTCGGAGGTGCGCTCGCCTGCCGGTGGGATCCATACCTGCGGTTGGGCGAGCCAGTCGCTGACGAACGACCACGCCGTCGCCGAGTCCAGCGGGTTGGCGGTCACCCGCGGGTGGGTGACGATCCGCAGGAATGCTCCGATTGTCTGCCACGGCAATCCGATCCGCAGTGGACCGGTCATGGCCTCCTCGAGCCAGCCCGACGCGACGCGGTGGTGTGCGCTCGTGTTGTCCACTGCGTACAGGAGCAGGTTGGCGTCAACGATCATCGCTGTCCAGGATCTCCAGCACTTCCGCAACGTTGCTCACGTCGATGCGCAGGCCAAGGGGCATCGATCGCTGGCGGAACGGTCGGGCGACAGGCCGACGCGCCATGCCTGCGCGGGCCAGTTCGTTGACGGCGGCGCTCAAGCCGATGCCGCGCTCATGGCGCAGACGCTCCACTTCTGCTGCCACGTCGTCGCTCAGGGTCACGGTGGTGCGCATGGCGACACTGTAGCATCTCGATGCACATAACTCAGCATCAAGATGCTAAGGATGAATCGTCCTGTCATGGCGGTCCTGCCTGGTATGCGCAACATCGTGCAGGCGACGAGCCACTCCTCGGGTTCGATACCAGATGGTGGATGGATCATGATCCACGGCGGGGTAGCCTCCCGCCATGAGGGCCCTATTCGCCAGTGCCATCCTTGCGTGCTCACTGCTCACTGCGGTACCGGCGCACGCCGACAGCACATATGCGGGCTGTGATAGGCCGACATTCTCGAAGTCGGTGAAGTTCAAGAACAAGTTCGCCTACAGCATCGAGCAACCGGTGATCGGGTGTACCGAACACTTCGACGTGGGCGGATGCAAGATGCTCGTCAGCGCCGACTCGCTGGAGCAATTCGCCGTCATTGAGGTGGGTAACAAGGTGCGGAGTTCGCGACCATGGACTGCTGGCCAACGTGTCGAGCAGCCCATCATTCCCGGGTGCGCGGATGCCACGACGGGCCCCCAGCCGCCCTACGTAACGACGAAGCACCAGGCAGCGTTCCTGCTGACGTGGAAGGGCAAGAAGTACATCGCCCGCCCCAGTCTCAAAGTGACGTTCAACGGGTACAACACCGAAGGCAGCATCGTGGCGTTCAAACCCACGGGGCAGTGGGACTTCAAGAGGTTGACGAAGAACTAGATACTCAAGGACGTCCCGCGGGGACGTGTGGGATTTCCCACCAACATGCCCGTGTCCCCAGGAGGCGGCCGCAGCGCGGCAAGTGATCGAGGCGATCGCGCATGCCCTGGGCGCAGCGGCCGAGCCGCTCTTGATGCCGGAGGTGCATTCGACCTGCGTCAGCAGCATGGAATCGACGGTCGGATTGTCCAGCTCGGCCGTGATTTGCACTCCGCAGATCCGCCACCCCGCCTTCACCTGCCACGACGCGAACTGGGGGTCGGCTGGATTGGCGAAACTCACGGCGCCCTGCTTCGTACCCAGCGGGAGGTCCGGCTCCCCTCGACCGGCTCTGCGGGCGCCTGCGCCGTCACCGTCTCTGCGCACCCTCGCGGTCCCGCAGTATTGGGCGGCCACAAGCCGCCAGGACTGGCGCGAGTAATGGGCGGTACCTCGGCGCGCATCGTGAAGAGCCGAAGGCGTATCCACGTCTCCACGACCCGACCGCACGCCCTGCTCGGCTGAGCGACCTGGACGGCCGGGAGCCCCCCAGTCCATGGGCATCGCCGGACGGCGTGCCGAGGCAGCCTCGCACCCGGCCGGGTGTTCGCGGCGACTGCATCGCCTGGCGGTCCAGCCCGCACCGAGCGGGCAGCCGCCGCGGGTGGCGGCGCGTGGGCGCGCGTCGGCCCCGGTTGCTGCGGGGACCGTGCACGATCGGCCCCGGCACCGAGGCCGGTTGGGCCCGGCGGATCTTGCGCGGCGCCTGCCACGGTGCTTCCATCGAGAGATGGGGCTGTACGACGCGATGTACCGCGTGGGCTATACGCCGTGGGAGCACCCGGGTGAGGCCTGGATGTCGCAGTTGGCGCAGCGGCTCGACACTGAGGAGGCCGAACGGGCCAAGCCGCTCGGCCGGGTCCTCGATTTGGGCTGCGGCCGCGGGCAGTACGCCCCGCAGTTGGTCCGGCGCGGCTGGGAGGTCGTCGGAATCGACTGTGCCCCCCGGGCCATCGATGAGGCGCGACGTCAGGGCATCGAAGGCGCAACCTACATGGTCGGCGATGTCAGCGACCTGCCCGTGGACCGGCTCGGCACCTTCGATTTCTTCTTCGACGTCGGCTGCTTCCAGCACTTCGACGCCGGTCAGCGAGTAGGTGCCGGACGCGGCATCACCGCGCTGGCCAACCCGGGGGCCACGCTGCTGATGATGGCCTTCTCGCGGCCCACACCGATCGGGTCCTTCGTCAAGGGTGTCTCCCCCGACGACGTGCAGGCGGCCCTCCCCGGCTGGGACCTGCTCGGTGTCGACGATGCCGACACCGGCGGGATGGACTTCCCGATGCGGCGCATGCAGCCGAAGTGGATGCGGCTGCGCCAAGGGTCCTGAACTACAAGGACCCGGCCGGCCGCGTGATCCATCAGAAACCCGCCACTTCCTTGCTGGACCCGCCGCGTGTGGCGGGTCCAGCCGAGTGGCGTGCTCCAGTGTGGTCGAGGCTCCGGTCACGTTGCGGACCGTTGGGCCGATCGCCTCAGTCGGCCACAGGGTCGCTGACCCGCGCGGAATCCATGTGAGGCCCGGTCGACCGGCATCAGCGCAGGTCAGCCATGTAGTTGCTCAACCAGGTAGTCAACGCTCCCGAACATGCTGACCAGTGTTACGGCGTTGAGGTGTGGGTAACCGTTGCTGCGTTCAGCCAGGACGAGCTGCCTCCTCTGCCGATGGACTTGCGCGACGTGATCGTCCTCTTTGAAGATCATTCCCCCCACGTGAGCGCGCCCGGAGGGATTCGAACCCCCAACCAACCGGGTAGAAACCGGTCGCTCTATCCGTTGAGCTACGGGCGCTAGTACTCCCTGCATTCTGTCAGAGCCGACATTGTCCCCTTGCCGGCCTCGGGCGGCTCAGCCCTCTACCGCCTCGCGCACCGCGGGTGCGACCTCGAGGGTGAACCGTTCCAACTGCGCGTCCTCGTCCTCTGCCCTGGGCCACAAGACGAATGAGTCCATACGGTGCTCCGTGACCAACGTCGAGAGCTGCTCCACCCAGTACTCCAGCGGCCCACGAATCGCCTTGGGATCGGGTTCGACGCGGTCCTGCATGGTGCCGGAGATGTTGTAGATGCGGCGGATGGTGGCCGGGTCGCGACCGGTGGACACCGCTGCATCCTCCAGCAGGGCGGTCCGCTCGGGAAGGGCCGTCGGTGGCAGGTAGGCCATGGACGGAATCCAGCCGTCGGCCAGTTCGCCGATGAGCCGCATCATCCGTGGCCCGTAGCCGCCGATCCAGATCCCGACGTCGTGCGCCGTAGGAGGCCCGCCGTGCACGCCGGTGAGGGCGTAGTGCTCGCCGCCGACTCGCAGGCCGCGCTGATCGCTCCACAGCGCCCGCACAACGGCAATTGCCTCTCGCAGCGCATCCAACGACTCCCGCGGGTTGCGCCTGGGTCCGCCCATCGCCGCGATCGCATCCCAGAACCCGCCGGCGCCGAGGCCGAGTTCGAAGCGCCCTCCCGACAGCAGGTCGATGGTCGCCGACTGCTTGGCGATCATCGCGGGTCCGCGCAGAGGCAGGTTGGCGACGTCGGGGAACAGTGTGATCCGTTGGGTCACTGCGGCCAGGTGAGCCATAAGCGCGAAGGTGTCTGCGAACCGCCTCTGGTAGGGGTGGTCCTGGATGCCGATCAGGTCCAGTCCGTTGGCCTCAGCCCACTTGACCCGGCGCACGACGTCCGGCAGTCGATCCGCTATAGGCGCGGGGAAGAAGCCGAAGCGCAGAGTTCGCACAATGCCCGAATCTACCCCTGAACTGGTGGTGACCGCCTGCACTCTCAGGAGGGCTCCCTGGCACAGCGCCACTGGGGCCGACCCCGTTGACAGCCACGCGTTCGTTCCCAATCAGGCCATCCCAGTACCGGTGCTCGTGACGCCCCGGCCGGGGTCGCCCAGGGAGGCACAGTGCAACAGGAGTTACAGAGGGGGTTTCCCACCGCGGTCGCCGGTGTGAACTCGAGGTCGGGCAGTGATCGCGTCCCTGCGCCTTGAGCGCCATGCTCGCGCCCAGGCCATGCGCCCACGGGCGGGGGAGCCATGCAGGTGCGAGAGCACGGTGATCACCCGACTTCCAGTCCACGGCTCGGCTGGTCGGAACCGGTTGGAACGCTGACCGCTGACTGACACCCCGTAGGCTGTCGCAATGCTGCCCTTCTCCCGTCTCGCCGTGCCCGTGGTCGCCGCCCTCGCTCTGACCGCCTGTTCGTCGGGGGGCGACACCGGGGACCCTACCTCGGCCCCGCCGACCCCTGCCGCGCAGACCCTGCCCGCCCAGACCACGGAGGCGCTCGAGACCCAACTGACCAAGACCATGGCGCGCAACAACGTGCCGGGGGGCGCGGTCGAGGTGTGCGTGCCGGGGTACGAGGACTGGGCGACAGCCCAGGGGGTGGCCGACGTCGACAGCGACACCGCCATGACCACCGACATGTACTGGCCCCTGCGCAGTGTCACGAAGTCGGTGACCGTGACCCTGCTGCTGGAACTGGTGGACGAGGGCAAGGTCAGCCTCGACGACACGATCGACAAGTGGGTCGACGGAGTTCCCAACGGCGACACAGTCACATTGAGGCAGTTGGCCGACATGAGCAGCGGGGTGCCGGAGTACACCACCCAGGCCTGGATCGAGGACTACGTGGCGGATCCGGAGAGGGCCTTCACCACCCAGGAGCTCATCGACTACGCCAACGCAGAACCCGCGCAGTTCGCCCCCGGGGCGCAGAAGGTCTACACCAACACGAACACGCTGCTGCTCGGTGAGGTGGTGGCCCAGGAGTACGGCCAGCCTTTCGACCAGGTCGTCACCGAGCGGATCGTGCAGCAGCTCGGCCTGGACCAGACGCGTTACGAGACGGCGGTGAACGACTGGCCAGGGGAGCATCCGACCGGCTACCAGCCCGACGACCAGGGCCAACTGCAGCCGCAGGACAACAACTTCACCACGCTCGGCCCGGCGGGTGCGATGACTTCGACGCTGCCGGACATGTGCCGGTGGGGGGCCGCCCTGGGTTCCGGGGAGTTGCTCGAGTCCGCCACCCAGCAGGCGCGACTGCAAGGTGCGCCGCTGGACAAGGGCCCGGAGTACGACACGTACGGGCTGGGCATCGGCACCCTCGAGGGCTGGGTCGGCCACACCGGGGAGGGGTTCGGCCACACGGTGCTGGTCATGCACAATCCCGCGTCCGGGGCGACCGTGGCGGTCGGCATGAACGTGTCCAACCTCGGCAAGCACGCGCCCACGCGCTACTTCCGCAAGATAGCCCCGATCGTCGATGCGGTGCCGCCGGCGGCGTAGACAAGTGATCAGGGCAGAGGCGTCGCCCGTTGTCCCTTGCTGAGCCAGCGGTCGAGGCCCAGGAACAGGAATCCGAACGCCAGGCCGAGCAGCACGATCACCACGATGTTGACCCCCACGCCGGCGTACCCGCCCAGGTCGGCGGCCCCGGGGATCAGCGGGCTGGGGTCGTTCACGTCGATGAACGGGTACGGGTACCAGTGCTGCGGCTCGCCCAGCGTGGTGGCCGGGGCCTCGGGCGGCGGTTGCACGAGCAGCAGCCCCCGCAGCAGGGTGTAGACCAGCCACACGACCGGGATCGCGAGCATCGTGAACACCTCGCGGCGGCTGAACCGTGGCCGCGGGCCGAACAGTAAGAACCCCAGGAATGTCGCCCACGGCACGATGTAGTGGAACCCGAGGTTGGTGTAGACACCCAGCCCGACCGGCTTGTACAGCGGCGCCAGCACGATGGCGTAGACCAGGCCGGTCACGGTGATCATGACCAGGCTGGTCATCCGGAACCAGCGGAAGCCGCGGCCGTCGCGCTGCGGATCGGCCGCGAGCATCCAGTTGGCGATGAACGCGACGATGTTGCTCCACACCGTGAAGTAGCTCAAGGTGAACCACAGGCCGTTGAGCGCACCCCCGTTGCCTTCCTGCGTGGCCGAGATGTAGCAACTGAGCAGGAACGCGCCGGTGCCGACCGCGGCGACGATGGTCCAGTAGATCCTGGCGGCGCCCACCCGGGCCCCCTGCGGTGTGACCGTGACGGTCCCGGACTGCTCGGTGGTGATCATGGGCCAAGGGTGCCGTCTGCGGCCGTCGGTTGCCAGGCGATGGTTCAGGCGCCGGAGGCCTGCGCCACCGTGAGCAGTGACATCGCCAGCACCAGGCTCGCGAAACCGATCCCGAGGTGGCGCTCCGACCAGCGGTTGGACCACCGCGCCGCGGCCGCGCTGCTGATGAGGACGAACACCGCTACCACGGCGGTGGCCGTGAGATCCAGTGCCTCGCCGGCGCGGGGGATGAACGCCACCGCGGAGTTCAAAGTGATGACCAGCAGCGCAGTGGCGGTGGCCTGGTACATGCCCATGCCCATGACCAGGGCCAGCGCGGGCACGACGAGGAAGCCGCCGCCCACCCCGAAGAAGCCGGTGAACAGTCCGACCGCGGCGGCTGTGACCACCACCAGCCACCAGGCCCGTCTGGTCCGCTGGTGCACCTCCCCGCCGTGATCTGTGCGCAGCGCTTTGCGCAACATCAGCGTCCCGGCCACCACCAGGACGACTGCGAACCCCCACAACTGGATGCGGTCGTCGGTGAACAGAGCCAATTTCGAACCGGCGATGGCCCCGACGGCACCCAGGGCGCTGAAGAGGAACCCCTCGCGCCAGGCGATCCGGCCGGCGCGGGCGTGAGGGATGAGCCCGCCCATCGCCCCGATGCCGACGACCACCAGGGAGGTCGTCCCCGCCTCATCGGTCGGTGTGCCGGCGGCGACCAGCAACGGTATCGCGAGGATGCCGCCGCCGCCGCCGAACAGGCCCAGCGACAGTCCCAGGGCGACCCCGATGAGGGCGTACTCGAGCAGCTCCACGACCGCCTACGCGATCCTGCCGGGGCGCCCGCGGCGGTCGAGGACCTGACCGCCGGCGGACTCCCAGGCGCGCATCCCGCCGCTGAGACTGTAGGCCGCGATCCCCTGCTTGCGCAGCAGCGAGGTGACGGACCGCGAGCGGTTGCCGGACCGGCAGACCACGACGACGTCCTTGCCCTTGCTGACCCGGCTGAGTTGCGTCGCAACTTGCGCCTTCGGGATGTGCATGGCCTGCGGGGCGTGCCCCGCGTTCCACTCGCCGTTCTCACGGACGTCCAGCAACTGCGCGCCGGAGCGCACCCATTCCCGGGCGTCCGCACCGGACACCGAGGGGACCTTGAACCGGTCGAAGAGTCCCATGCTGACCTCAGTCCGTGTAGGCGCTGCCGAGCATCATGGCATGCTCGTCGCGCACCATCGGCAAACCGGCTTTGGCGGCGTTCTCGAACTGGTCATCCACGACCACGACCGGCACCCCGGCTCGCACCAGCAGCGAGGCGCCGACCATGGCGCGGAAGCCGCTGCCGCAGGAGATCCAGACCGTCGCGTCGGCGCCGGCGTGCGCGGCGGCGTCGCTCCAGGCTTTGATCTGACCGATGCTGTCGGGCAGGTCGTGCAGCGGGACGTGCCGGGCGCCCGGGACGTGGCCCTCCTGCCACTCCGTGCGGCGCCGGGCGTCGACCACGAGCAACTCGGGGTCCGCGTCGAGGGCCTTGGCGAGTTCCTGGAAGTCGGCGCGCTGCACCGATCCCAAGTCCTGCGTCCCGCGCGCCCACGAGGTCGGCTGTCCGACGTTCTGGGCGGCGGGCCGGTCGATGCCGATACGGACCAGGTCGCGCTGGAACTCGCTGATCTGCTCCTGGGTGGCCCCGAGCAGGGTGACCGGGGTCCCCCAGGGGATCAGCCAGCCCAGGTAGGTGATGGCGTTGCCCTCCGCGTCGAAGCTGAGGCTGCCCTTGATGTGCTCGGCTGCCCACAGCCGGCGCTGGCGAAGGTCCACGATCCACTCTCCAGCCTCGATGCGGCGGCGCAGTTCGTCGGGGTCGGCGGTCTCGGCCGGGCTCAGGTCGATCGCGCGAGCGCCCAGTTCGTTGGCCGGGCCCATGTGCTTGTAGTAGGCGGGGAAGGCGTCGAGGCCGGCGAGCAGCTCGGTGACGAACTCCTGCTCGTCGAGCAGCGCGGCGGGATTGGACTGTGCCTGGTGGGCGACGGTGGATTCCAGACCGACGGTCGCCGTCGCGCTGCAGAAGGAACCGAAACCGTGGGTCGGCATGACAGCGGCATCGGAGTCGACACCGTCGATGAGTTTGCGCACCGAACGCCACTGCGCGTGGGCCAGTCCCTCTGTGGCCTCCGGCCCGATGAGGTCCGGCCGTCCGACACTGCCGAACAGCAGGGAACCGCCGGTGAAGACCGCCTGATCGGTGCCGTCGAGGGCGACGGCGTAGGAGACGTGGTGCGGGGTGTGACCCGGGGTGTGCAGCACTCGCCAGGCCATGTCACCGGAGGTGAACGTGTCACCGTCACCCATCTCGGCGGCGGTGAACTGGTAGTCGTGGCCGACGGGCACGACGTAGGTGGCGCCGAGTTCCTCGGCCAGCACCAGGCCGCCGGATACGTAGTCGTTGTGCACGTGGGTCTCGACCACGTGGGTCACGGTCCAGTCGTGCTCGGCGAGTACCGCGTGGATGCGGTCGATGTCGCGCTGGGGGTCGACGACGACCGCCGTGCGGGCGAACCCGACGACGTAGGAGCGGTCGCCGAGGTCGGGGGTGTCGATGATGACGATCTCGGGGGTGTTCATCGCGTGTAGACGCCCTCCTGTGAGCCGGTGACGATCTGGTAGCCGTGTCGGTGCCACATCTCGGTGCCGCCGGCGACGTTGATGGCGCGGATGCCCTGCTGGGCCAGCCACATCACCACCTGCCCGGAGCGGTTGCCGGTGCGGCAGACGACGTAGGTGGGGGGATGGGAGGTGAACTCGTCCTTGCGCAGGGGCACCAGGGACATCGGGATCCACACGGCGCCGGGCAGGTGGCCGGCGTCGTACTCCCATTTCTCGCGCACGTCGATCAGGTGCGGTGGGTTGGTGTCCATCAGTGCTTTGAGGTCGTTCACCGAGATCTGGTCGATCACGTGGTCGTGTCCTTTCGGGTCAGGCGAGGGAGAGGAAGAGCTTCTCGAGGTCGGCCAGGTCGCGCGCGTCGTGCGCCTCGGGGTGGGTGCTGCACTCGCGCAGGCTGCTGGCGACGATGGCGAAGCCGGCCCGGTCGAGGGCCTTGGACACCGCGGCGAGCTGCGGGACCACCTCCCGGCAGTCCCGCTCCGCCTCGAGCATCCGGATCACCGCGCCGATCTGTCCCTGGGCCCGCTTGAGGCGGTTGATGATCGCCGGGCTGTCCTCCGCGGGGATGCCGACAGCGGTCACTGGCACTCGCAGCGCTGGTCGGCGGGGAAGCGGCTGAGAATCTGGGCAGCGTGCATGCCGCAACCGGAGTAGGTGACCTTCTGGCAGTTCGAGCAGGTCGCGGGGCTGCACATTCGGATTCTCCTATACAGGCGGGGGGTATGTGTCGCGTTGAGACGACTATACCCCAGGGGGTATCCTGGTGCAAGAAGCACCCGCCACTCGAGGAGGAACACATGGCCTACGGCCAGCAGGTACTGGACGACCTACGCCCGGAGACCCGGGAGTTGCGCAGGATGATCCCTGACGTCTACAAGGGCTTCGCCGCACTGCACGGCGCGGCGTTCGCGCCGGGGGTCCTGGACACCAAGACCAAGGAGCTCATCGCGCTGGCCATCGCAGTCAATACCCAGTGCGACGGGTGTATCGCGTCGCACGCCCGGGCGGCGGCGAAGAACGGCGCCACCCCGGAGGAGGCAGCAGAGGCCATCGGGGTGACCCTGCTCATGGGTGGCGGCCCGGCCTCGATCTACGCGCCCCGGGCGTATGCGGCTTTCCTGGAGTTCCACGCGGAGGTACACGCCGACAGCCAGTAGCCGCTGACGGCCCTGCGGTGCGCTGTGGCCGACGAACTACCCTGGCGTGGTGGCTGAATTCATCTACACGTTGCGCAAGGCCCGTAAGGCACACGGCGACAAGGTCATCCTCGATGACGTCACCCTCTCGTTCCTGCCGGGCGCGAAGATCGGTGTTGTCGGCCCCAACGGCGCGGGGAAGTCGACCCTGCTGAAGATCATGGCCGGGACCGAGACCGTGTCCAACGGCGACGCGATGCTCTCGCCCGGCTACACCGTCGGCATCCTCGAGCAGGAGCCACAACTCGACGAGTCCAAGAACGTCCTGGAGAACGTCGAGATGGGTGTCGCCGGGACCAAGGCCCTGGTGGCACGGTTCAACGAGATCGGCGAGGCGCTGGCCGACCCGGAGGCAGACTACGACTCACTGCTGTCCGAGATGGGCAAGCTGCAGGAGGAACTCGACCACCGCAACGCGTGGGACCTCGACGCCCAGCTCGAGCAGGCGATGGACGCGCTGCGCTGCCCCGCCGGCGATGCCGACGTGTCCGTGCTGTCCGGTGGCGAGCGCCGCCGGGTCGCCCTGTGCGCCCTGCTGCTCAGCCAGCCGGACCTGCTGCTGCTCGACGAGCCCACCAACCACCTCGACGCCGAGAGCGTCCAGTGGCTCGAGCAGCACTTGGAGAAGTACCCCGGCACGGTGGTCGCGATCACGCACGACCGGTACTTCCTGGACAATGTGGCCCAGTGGATCCTTGAAATGGACCGCGGCCGCTGCTACCCGTATGAGGGCAACTACTCGACGTACTTGGAGACCAAAGCCTCGCGACTGAAGGTCGAGGGGGCCAAGGATGCGAAACTGCGCAGGCGCCTGACCGACGAACTGGACTGGGTGCGGTCCAACCCCAAGGCGCGGCAGGCGAAGAGCAAGTCCCGGCTGGCGCGCTACGAGGAGATGGCCGCCGAGGCCGACCGGACCCGCAAACTCGACTTCGAGGAGATCCAGATCCCGCCGGGTCCGCGCCTGGGCAGTGTGGTGGTCGTGGCCGATCACATGGACAAGGGCTTCGGCGACCGTTTGCTCATGGACGACCTCAACTTCGACCTGCCCCGCAACGGCATCGTCGGCGTCATCGGCCCCAACGGGGTCGGCAAGACCACCCTGTTCAAGATGATCGTGAACGCCGCCGGCGGCCTGAGTGACGAGACCCCCGACTCCGGCACCTTGCGCGTCGGCGACACCGTGCTGTTGTCCTATGTGGACCAGAGCCGGGCCGGTCTTGACGCCACCAAGACCGTGTGGGAGGTCGTGTCCGACGGCCTGGACTACATCAACGTCGGCAAGGTGGAGATGCCCTCGCGGGCCTACGTCTCCGCCTTCGGGTTCAAGGGCCCGGACCAGCAGAAGCCCGCGAAGGTGCTTTCGGGAGGCGAGCGCAACCGACTCAACCTGGCGCTGACCCTGAAGCAGGGCGGCAACGTGCTGCTGCTCGACGAACCGACCAACGACCTCGACGTCGAGACCCTCGGCAGCCTGGAGAACGCCCTGCTGGAGTTCCCCGGCTGTGCGGTCATCACCAGCCACGACCGGTGGTTCCTCGACCGGGTCGCCACACACATCCTGGCCTACGAGGGTGACTCGCAATGGTTCTGGTTCGAGGGCAACTTCGATGGCTACGAGCGGAACAAGGTCGAACGGCTCGGACCGGAGGCGGCTCGCCCGCACCGGGCCACCTACCGCAAACTCACGCGCGGCTGATGTACCGCGCGCGCGTGGCCCTGCGCTGGTCCGACATGGACGCCCTGGGGCACATCAACAACTCGGAATACCTGCGCTACTTGGAGCAGGCCCGCATCGAGTTCCTCGCCGATGCCGGTGCGGCCGGCGTGCCTCGGGAGGCCGGCCTGCTGGTGGCCAGGCACGAGGTCGACTACCGCAAGCCGATGCCCTACCGGCGGGAGCCCATCGAGATCCCCACATGGGTCGACCGGATCGGCAGCACGTCGTTCACCTTCGGCCACGAGGTTGTGGCCGACGAGGTGGTGTACGCCCGGGCCCGAACGGTGCTGGTCTGCATCGACGACGGGGGCCGTCCGACGCCGGTGCCCAGCGCCCTGCGCAAGCACCTGGAAGGCTTCACCCGCTGACGCCGGGGTGCACCACCACCTGATCCCGCCCGCCGCTCTTGGCTTGCCGCAATGCGTCATCGGCGCGCTGCATGAGAACCGTGAGGTCCGTCTGCGCCCCGCTGGCCACCCCCACGCTGACGGTCACAGCCGGTAGTTCAGCCTCCGCGAGCGCGTCGCCCAGGGCGCGGCGGATCCGCTCGCCGACCCGGCCGGCCGCGGAAGGGGAACTGTCCAGCAGGACCAGCGCGAATTCGTCGCCACCGAGGCGGACCGGGTAGTCGGCCTCCCGCATCGATGTGATCAGGACCTCGCCCAGGACCGCCAGCGCGCGGTCGGCGACGAGGTGCCCATGGTCGTCGTGGAGCTTCTTGAACCCGTCGATGTCGAGCATGACGACGGCGTTGGTGGTCTGGGGGTCGTTGCGCCACGCCGAGCCGATCATGTGTCGCAGGGCCCGGCGGTTGAAGAGGCCGGTCAGCGGGTCGGTGTTCGCGGGCGACCCCAGTTCCAGTTCGCGGAGGGTACGGGGCGTGACGTCACGCTCGATCGCGGCGAAGTGCGTGATTCTGCCGTGGTCGTCGTGTAGCGCGAAGATGTGCATGTCCAGCCAGTAGGCGGTGCCGTCCTTGCCGAAATTCAGGATCGGGCCGTCGAACCGGTCACCGAGTTCCAACTGACGCCGCACTGCGGCCGTGGTCTCCGGGTCGGTGAGACCGGGCTGCTGCAGAAAGCGGGGGCTGCGTCCCAGGACCTCCTGCTCGGTGTATCCGGTGAGGTCGGTGAAGGCCTTGTTCACGTAGACAATCCGGGGACCTGGCTCGTCGAGAGGCTCCGCTTCCGTGATCACCACGATGTCCTGCGCGACGTCCACGAACTGGCGGAACTCAGCCGTGGTCAGAGCCTCGCTCACGCCGTCATCATGACGCAGGGCGAATCGGTGTTGCCAGTTGCAGGTCAGCCGACCGGGTGCGCCTCGACCGGTTCGGTGGCACGGGGTAGGGCCTCGGCCTCCTCGGCCATTCCCCGGATCATGGGTGGGAAGACGAAGGCGTGGAACGGTGCCACCGCCCACCAGTAGGCATGCCCGGCAAGTCCGCGCGGGAAGAACACGGCCCGTTGCCGGAGGTGGGTGCGGTGCACGCCGTCGGCCGTCAGCCGCCACTCGATCCATGCCAGGCCAGGTACCTTCATCTCGGCACGAAGGCGCAGCAGGCTCGGCGGCTGGTGGGCCTCCACCCGCCAGAAGTCCAGCGCATCGCCGACCTGCGTCCGGTTCGGGTCACGCCGGCCGCGACGCAGCCCCACGCCGCCGACCGCTCGATCCGCCAGGCCCCGGATGCGCCACATCCAGTTGGCGCTGTACCAGCCGTGCTCCCCGCCGATGCCTTCCACCACGTCCCAGACCCGGGTGATGTCGGCCGCCACGACCCGCTCCCGCACATCCGTGTACAGGGAGCCACCGGCCCAGTCCGGGTCCTCCGGCAGGGGGTCGCTGGGGGCCCCTGCCACCGAGGCACTGGACCACCGAGTGGCCACGTCGGCATCCTGGATCCGCTTGATCGCCAAGCGCACCGCCTCCCGGAAGGACAGGAGACCCGCCGGTGGGTCGGGCACGATGTCGGCGATGTCGTGGTCGCGGGCAACGACCTCCACCTTGAGCGAGTCGACCAGCGGCCGGGCGATGCTGTTCGGCACCGGGGTGACCAGTCCCACCCAGTGCGCGGACAGCCCGGGGGACAGCACGTTGACCGGCAGCAGGACCCGGCGGGGCAGGCCCGCGACGGAGGCGAATCCGTGCATCATGCCTGCGTAGGTCGTGACGTCCGGGCCGCCGATGTCGTAGGCGCGGTTCACCTCGCCGTCGTACTCCATGGCCCCGATCAAGTAGTGCAGGACGTCGCGCACGGCGATCGGCTGGGTGCGGGTCTTCACCCACCGGGGTGTGATCATCACCGGCAGGCGCTCGGTGAGGTAGCGGAGCATCTCGAACGACGCCGACCCCGATCCGATGATGACCCCGGCGCGCAACTCGATGGTCGGGACGCTACTGGCCCGCAGGATCCGGCCGACCTCAGCGCGGCTGCGCAGGTGCGCGGACAACTTGCGCTGCGGGATGTCCGGCACCATGCCGCCCAAGTACACGATGCGCTGCACCCCGGCCTGTTCGGCAGCCTCGGCGAACACCGTGGCCATGGTGCGTTCCTGATCCTCGAAGCCATGCCCTGTGCTCAAGGAGTGCATCAGGTAGTGCGCGCCCTGCATCCCGGTCATCGCCCGCCTGAGGGCCTCCGGGTCCGTGGCATCGCCGGCGAAGATCTCCACGCGGTCCGCCCACGCCCGCTCGGATAGCCGCTCGGGGTGGCGGGCCAGCACCCGCACCTGGTGCCCGCGGTCGAGCAGTTCGGGGATCAGGCGCCCTCCGATGTAGCCGGTGGCGCCGGTGACGAGCAGTCGCATTGTCTCAGTGTGACGTGGCACCGGCCGGCCCGCATCCGTGGGTCACGCGCGTGTTGGTGGATCCAGCGGCATGCCCCGCACGGGGTTGGTGGGCTGGTTCACCATGCTGTGGGCGGCCATCACAAGGTAGTCCCACATCCTGGCGTCCTGTTCGGCGTCCAGGTGGCGCTTGTCCAGTGCGTCGCGCATATGCCGCAACCAGAGGTCGCGGTGGTGTTCGGTGATCTCGAAGGGTGCGTGGCGCATGCGCAGTCGCGGGTGGCCACGCTCGTCGGAGTACGTGCGCGGGCCACCCCAGTACTGCTCCAGGAACATACGCAACCTGCGCTGCGCCGGTCCGAGGTCCTCCTCGGGATACATGGGCCGCAAACCCGGATCGGCGGCCACGCCGGCGTAGAAGTCGGCGACCAGCGCGGTGAAGAACGCCTCGCCGCCGAACTCGTCGTAGGGCGTCGTCATGGTTCCAACGTAACCTCTGGCCGCGGGCGTCCCGGACGGGCGGTGACCCGGGGGAAGAGGTAGCCGATCACCACCGCCAGTGCGAGGATCCTGACCGCGTTGAACAGCAAGCCGATGAGGAAGTACCGGGTCGCATCCGCCGTCTCGGTGAAGTACTTCGCGGGCACCTCGACGAGGACCGTGACGGCGACCAGCGCGATGACGCCCAGCAGAAGGGACTTACGCACGGCGCTGCGAGCCGGGATCCGTTCGTAGTAGCGCAGCAGGCAGTAGCTGACGCCGAACCCGAGGATGAGGCCTCCCACCAGCGCCTGGACGAGCATGGGGAGGTAGGAGATGTCGAGGCCGGCCCGGTAGTCGGCCGCGATGGGTGTCAGCGAGATCGCGAAGTTCGCCACCCAGAAGGCCGCTCCGCCCGCGAGGGACAGGAGCGACGCGCTGCGCCATCGTCCGGCGTCCGCGCTCATTGCTGTTGTGCCGGGTCGGGGGCCTCAGATTCGGCCACGCCGACGATGAGCAACCACAGCATCAGGCCGACCTCGGCGAGCAGGCTCACGAAGGTCCCGGGGGTCCGGATCTCCGGATGGTCCGGCAGGAGCAGGGCCTGGAAGAACCAGATCAACTCGGCGACGCCGTCGAGGATGAGCAGAACGCCCAGCACGCGGGGCAGGAACCCGGACTTGTAGACCAGGTAGCCCAGGGGAACAGCCAGGTGCCGTAGAACAACTGCGCGGTCACGAAGCCGGTGCGGTACACCTCGATGGCGACCAGCGCGGGCTCGCCGACTGCAAATTCCATGGCGGACACCAGGTGGAGTTGGCTCGCGCACTGCACGGCGACACCGACCGCGTTGAGCAGCAGGAACAGCAGGGCAAGGTCCCGGTTGACCGGTCGCAGCAGGACGTACAGTCCCCAGGCGGCCATCAGGAAGAAGAACGCCGAGAGGAACGCGAAGACCAGCCCCGCGCGGAAGGCGTCCGGGCTTGTGGCAAGCGATTCTGCGACCTGTTGGGTATCGCCCAGGCCGATGTTCGCCATGGAGTCCGCGAGCACGGAACTGACCATGAACGCGAGGTACAGGCCCCCGGTGATCCTGGCGAACGCTGACCGGCTGAGGTGATCGATCTGGAATCTCATCAGCACTGCTCCGTCCCGCTGGCAGGCACTGCGCCCTTCTCACGGTACCGCCGTTCCTGATCCAGTCGGGGGCCAAGCGGCCACGTCACCTCGGGGGCGGCTGCGCACCACCGGGAGGCAGCGGGGGGCGGGCCACGACCGGTACTCGCACCCCGACCCGGTCGAACGACTCCTTGATGCGTGCCCGGATGGCACGGGTCAATGGGATCTGCTTCTCCGGCGCCGCCTTGGCGATGATCTTGATGAACACGGCCTCCCCGCTGACCGACTCCACGCCGGCGTAAGAAGGTTTGCCCAGCAGCATCTCGTCGTATTGGGGGTCGGAGTACATGTCTTCGGCGACGGCCTCCACGCATTCGCGCACGCGGTCGAGGTTCTCGTCGTAGGCAACGGGGACGTCCACGGCGGCCAGCACCCAGCCCTGGGATTGATTGGCCACGCGCAGGATCTCCCCGTTGCGCACGTACCAGACCACACCGGACAGGTCGCGGAGCCGGGTGATGCGCAGCGTGACGTCCTCCACGACGCCGACCGCCTCGCCGAGGTCCACCAGGTCGCCCACACCGTACTGGTCCTCGAAGACCAGGAAGATGCCGGACAGATAGTCCTTGACCAGGCTCTGGGCCCCGAAGCCCAGCGCGACCCCGAGCACACCTGCGCTGGCGAGCAGAGGCGCCACGTCGATGCCCAGGATCGGCAGGATCAGCAGCAGCCCGATGATGACCACGGTCAAGGTGATCACAGACCGGAGCAGGGCGCCGATGGCTTCAGCGCGCTGCTGGCGGCGCTGGCTCATCAGCACCTCGCTGAGTTCCTGCGTCCGTTCGGCACGACGGGTCTCCCCGAGCCGCTCGCGCCTACCTTGCGCGGCCATGCGCTTGATGATGCGGTTGAGGATCGCCACGGAGATCAACCGGATGGCCACGGCCAGGACGACGATGATCAGGATCTGCAGCGGCGGCCCCTGCAGGTACTCCCAGAACGTCTTGGCGTCATCCACCATCCCATTCTGCTAACGGAGTCGCGTAGGTTGCCCGCTTCTCGTCAGAATCGTCCTATGGCCAACCAGGACAAGACCCCCGACGCCACCCCCAAGCCGACTGAACGACAGGACCACGTCTACGGCACACCACCGGGGGCGGGGGACTGGCGGCGGATCACCCGCCTCGTGCTGCTGGCCGTCCTGGTGGTCTACACCGTCCTGTTCTTCCTGATGAACCGGACCTCCGTGGATGTCAGTCTCGTCGTGACCACGGTGAACATCCCGCTGATCTGGACGCTGATCGGGACCTTCCTGCTGGGGGCGGTGGTCATGTACCTGCTGATGTACCTACGCCGCCGTGCCGAGCGCAAGGCGCGAACGTGACTCTGCACGACCTCACGGCACTTGAGCAGGCGACCGCGATCCGGGACGGCGAACTCACGGCAGTGGAACTCACCGAGCACTACCTGCGCCGCAGCGAGTTGGTATCCGGGGCCTTCGTGACGCTGACCCCGGATATGGCCCTGGAGCAGGCCCGGGCCGTGGATGCCGCCGTCGTGGCGGGCACCGCGCAGGGTGACTTGTTCGGAGTCGTGTGCCCCGTGAAGGACCTGCATTTCATGGTCGGCGCGAACGCACGGATGGGGTCGGCGGTGTTCGACCTGCCCTCTTACGAGGACGACTACGTCGTGAAGGCCATGCGGGACGCCGGGCTGGTCTTCACCGGAAAGACCAGCACCCCGGAGTTCGACTGCCCTGCTACACCGAACCGGAGCCGCAGGTGGGCGCGCCGGCACGCTGTGTGTGGGACCCCGACCGCACCGCGGCGGTTCTTCAGGAGGGGGCGGCCGTCGCGGTCGCGTCCGGGCTGGCCCCATCGCGCACGGCTCCGACGGTGGTGGTTCGGTGCGGATCCCGGCGTCTGCCAACGGGTTGGTGGGCATCAAACCGAGCCGGGGCCGGGTGAGCAACGGCCCGATCCGCGACCCCATCGGGGACCTCGTCACCAGTGGCCCCCTGGCGCGCACAGTGGCTGACGCGGCAGCGCTGCTGGACGTCATGGCCGTGGAGTTCCCCGGCGACCCGTTCCACAGCCCGCCGGCGCGGGGTTTCCTGGCCGCGGCACGCGCCCCCATCGAAACCCTGCGGGTGGCGGTGTGCACCGAGCCGATCATCGCCGACGTGGAACTGGACCCGCAGAGCCGGATCGCCGCCGAGAACGCCGCCGGCCTGCTGAGCGACCTGGGGCACCAGGTGGAGACCACGGGCCGGCCGTTCGGCCCGGACCTCGTCGCCCAGTTCGAAGCCGTCTGGCACGTGCTGGCCCTGCTCACGCCCGTCATGCCGGATGATGAGTCCCGCCTGCAACCGTTGACGCAGCATCTGCGGGAGTTGGGGCGCGGGGTGAGCGGCATTCAACTGGCGATGGCGGTGTCGCTGCTGAGGATACAGACCCGCGCCACCCTCGCCCGTTGGTCTCAGTACGACGCGATCGTGATGCCGACGGTCAACGGTCCGGCTCCGCTGGTCGCCGATATCGTGGACCGTGATGACCCTGCCCAGGACTTCGAGAACCAGAAGCGGTGGGCGGCCTTCACCGCCGCGTTCAATATGACCGGGCAACCCGCGGTGAGCATCCCGCTGCACTGGACGCCCGACGGGTTGCCGATCGGGGTGATGCTGGTCGGCCGGATGTTCGAGGAGGAAACGTTGATCGGGCTTGCGGCGCAACTCGAACAGGCCCAGCCCTGGCACCACCACAAACCGGCCGCGTGGTGACTGCCCGCGAGCAGCTGGCCACCTCCTGCGGCGTGGCCACGGAGTACTGGGATCTGAGCGGTGCCCTGCGCACCGTGCCGGACAGTACCGTCGAGGCCACGCTGTCGGCCCTGGGGGTCACCGCGGACTCCGAGGACGAGTACGACGCGGCGCTGTCGGCCCGCCGCGCCGAGCACTGGCGGCAGATGCTGCCCGCACTGTGGGTGGTGCGTGAGCAGGACACGAACGGGCCGTGGGTGCACCACGCGGAGGGCAAGCCGCCGCTGATCTGGGTGGAACTCGAGGAGGGCGGGCGCCGCTACGACCTCCCGTGCGAACCGGTGGAGACGATGAAGGCGGGGACCCAGCGGCTCACCGAGTCCAGGATCCTGCTGCCCCCGGACCTGCCCATGGGGTGGCACGAACTGTGGATCCAGCAGGACGACGGCGGCCGGTACGACACGGCGCTGGTGGTGGCGCCGCGACGGCTGCCCGAGGCTGCGCGGGGGTGGGGGCTTGCGGTCCAGCTCTACTCGGTGAGGTCCCACCGTTCCTGGGGGCTCGGCGATCTGGAGGACCTGGCAGATCTCGGGGTGTGGGCCGCCGATGAACTCGGCGCGGACTTCGTTCTGGTCAACCCGCTGCATGCTGCGGCGCTGAAGGACCCCATGGAGAACTCCCCGTACCTGCCCTCGACCCGCCGGTTCGGCCACCCCATCTACATCCGCCCGGAGAAGATCGAGGAGTTCGCCTACCTCGCGCGCCCAGATGCCCAGGAGGCCGCGGACATCGCACAGCGGCTGCGCCGGTCCAACACCACGGCGGACCTGCTGGACCGGGATGCCGTCTGGGACGGCAAGCGCCGCGTCCTCGAGAGGGTGTTCGACGTGCCGCGCTCGCCGTCGCGGGTGGTGGCCTTCGCCCAGTTCGTCGAAGAGGAGGGCGAGGATCTGGAGCACTACGCGCGCTGGTGCGCGCTGGCCGAGCGCTTCGGCCCGCGGTGGGACCAGTGGCCCCCGGATGCCGACCAGTTCCAGCCCGATCCCGACCGGCTGGAGTTCTACGCGTGGCTGCAGTGGATCTTCGACGAACAACTGGAACACGCGCAGCGGGAACTCGAGCGGGCGGGCATGAAGATCGGCATCGTCCAGGACCTACCCATCGGCGTGCACCCCTTCGGTGCCGACACCTGGGTGATGGGAGACCTGCTCACGCAGGGCTTCCGGGTGGGTGCCCCGCCGGACATGTTCAGCCCCGCGGGGCAGGACTGGAGCCAGCCGCCGTGGAACCCGGTGGCGCTGGAACACCAGCGGTACCGGCCCTTCCGGGACATCCTGCGGTTCGTGATGCGACATGCCGGAGGCTTGCGCATCGACCATGTCATCGGGTTGTTCCGGCTGTGGTGGATCCCGCCGGGCGCGGACGCGGTGGACGGCACATACGTCCGCTACGACCATCAGGCGCTCATCGACATCCTCTGCCTGGAAGCCGCCCGCAAGGGGGTCACGCTCATCGGTGAGGACCTCGGCACGGTCGAACCATGGGCCCGGGACGTGCTGTCGGACCGGGGGATCCTCGGTACGACCGTGCTGCTCTTCGAACGTGACGCGGACGGCATTCATGACCCCAACGGCTGGCGCACCGAGTGCCTCGCGTCGGTCACGGTGCACGACCTTCCGCCCACCGCGCAGTACGTCGCCGGCGCGCACGTGAAGTTGTGGCAGGAACTCGGTCTGCTCGACCGGCCCTACGACGAGGCGCTCGCCGCTCAGCAGCGGGAAGTGGCGATCTGGGTCGACGTCCTGCGCGCAGAGGGACTGCTGGCCCCGACCGGGACGCCGAGCCCGGACCAGATCACGGTGGCCATGCACCGCTTCACGTCGCGGGCGCCGAGCCGGCTGCTGTGCCTGTCCTTGGTCGACGGGGTCGGGGACCGGCGCACGCAGAACCAGCCGGGCACGGACCAGCAGTACCCCAACTGGCGGTTCCCGCTCACCGATCCGCAGGGGCGACCGGTGCTGATCGAGGATCTGGTGCAGTCCGACCTGCTGCGCGCGCTGGTGAGGTCCTTGAGCCGCTGAGAACCGGCGGCCTCCACCGCCGGGTGGCCACGAGGTTGGAGCGTTCACGAGGTTGGAGGCACCACGTGTGGGTTCTCCAACGCCGTGCGGGTTCTCCAACCTCGCGCTGTGTGCCCCGGCGGCCCGAGCCTCAGGCCCCGTCGCGCTTCTGGCACCGCAGCGACCGCAGCACGCCGTCGCGGCCCTCGGCCAGCAGCCGGCGCGCACCGCGGGGGATGTCCACGGCACCCTGCAGCACCGCGTCGGTGCGCTCCACCGTGGCGGTTTCGACCAGTGCGTGCGGGTACAGCCCCAGCGTGATCTCCTGGGCGATCTCGTGCGTGCGATCCCGCCACAGCTCGGGCAGGGCCGCGAAGTAGGCATCCACGTGCGGGCGCATGAGCTCCCGGTGGTCGGGCACCGCGATGCCGGCGATGGTGGCGGCCAGCATGTGGTTGGGCAGGGAGGTGTCGTGCAGACACGCGTCCCAGGCGGTGGCCTTGGCCTCTGCGGTCGGGATCGCAGCCCGGCAGGTGGCGGCATTCAGGCGGCCGGCAGCCGTGTCGTCACGGGCCACCTCGGCGTCGATCGCGTCGCTGCCGGCCTTCCCGAGCACCACGAGGCGGCGCAACAGACTCCAGCGCAGGTCGGTGTCGACCGTGAGCCCGTCGAGGTGCTGGGTTCCGTCGATAAGGCCCTGCAGCAGCGCCTCGCGCTCCGGCGTCCGGGCGAACGAGATCAACCCCCGTACGTACGCGAGTTGGTGGTCGCTACCGGGTGCGGCTGCGCGGGCGAGCGACTCCAGCAGTCCTGCCAGCCGGTCGGCGTAGGCGTCACGCTTGTCCGGAGCGCCGTAGAGCGCCACAGCGCTGTCGGCCTGGCGCAGCACCTGCTGGACCATGCCCACCTCGGTCTCGTCGGCCAGCCCGCTGGCCACCGTCTCCAAGAAAGCCCGGGTGCTCATCTCCGCGTCACGGGTCATGTCCCACGTCGCTCCCCACAACAGAGCGCGTGCCAGCGGGTCGGCCACCAGCCCGAAATGGCCGGTGACCGTGGAGAGACTGCCCTCATCCAGCCGGATCTTGGCGAACGTGAGGTCGTCGTCGTTGAGCAGCAGCAGGTCGGGGCGATGGCGCCCGGCCAGAGCGGGCACCTGCGTACGTGGACCGGTGACATCGACCTCGACCTGGTCGGTGCGATGCAGATCGCCGTCGAGTTCGTACAGCCCGATCGCGATCCGGTGGTCGCGCAGCGTCGGTGCCACGCCCTGGGGCAGCGCCGGCGGGCTCTGCACGACGGTCACCGAATCCATCGAACCGTCCGGGGCCAGGGAGATCTCGGCCTGCAGCATGTTCACCCCGGAGGTCTGCAGCCACTGCTGGGTCCAGTGGCTCAGATCACGGCCGCTGGCGTCGGCCAGGGCTGTGAGCAGGTCGTTCAGCGAGGTGTTCGACCAGGCGTAGTGCGCGAAGTAGGAGCGCAGGCCCTTGAGGAAGTCCTCCTCGCCGACGAACGCGACCAACTGCCGTAGAGCCGATGCGCCCTTGGCGTAGGTGATGCCGTCGAAGTTGACGTACACCGCCTCCAGATCGACCATGTCGGCGGCGATGGGATGCGTCGAAGGCAACTGGTCCTGCCGATAGGCCCACGCCTTGCGCTGATTGGCGAACGTGGCCCACGCGTCGGTGAACCGTGTGGCGTGGGTGTTCGCGTAGTGACTGGCCCACTCGGCGAACGACTCGTTGAGCCACAGGTCGTCCCACCAGCGCATGGTCACCAGATCGCCGAACCACATATGGGCCATCTCGTGCAGGATCGTGTTCGCGCGGTTCTCGTACGCCGCGTCGGTCACCCGCGAACGGAACACGTAGTCCTCACGCAGGGTCACGCAGCCGGCGTTCTCCATAGCGCCGGCGTTGAACTCGGGGACGAACAACTGGTCGTACTTACCGAAGGCGTAGGGGACTTCGAAGACGCGCTCGAAGAACTCGAAGCCCTGCTTGGTGACCAGCAGGATGTCGTCGACGTCGAGATGTTCGGCCAGCGACGTGCGGCAGAAGACCCCGAGCGGGTAGTCGCCGTGCGGGCCCGAGTACACGTCGCGCACCACGTGATAGGGGCCGGCCACCAATGCCGTGATGTACGTCGAGAGGGGCTTGGTCGCCGGGAACTCCCAGCGGCTCACCCCATCGCGGACCTCGGTCGGCTCCGGGGTGGGGCTGTTGGAGGTGACCACCCAGTGGCTCGGTCCCTCCACCGTGAGTTGCCACGGGGCCTTGAGGTCCGGCTGCTCGAAGCATGCGTACACACGGCGGGCGTCGGCGACCTCGAACTGCGTGTACAGGTACGTCTGGTCGTCGACGGGGTCGACGAAGCGGTGCAGGCCCTCGCCGGAACTCATGTATGCGCAGTCTGCGAGGACCTCGACGGTGTTGCTGGAGTCCAGGTCGAGCAGTTCGATCCGCGAGTCCAGGAAGTGCTGCGCGGGGTCGAGTTCGCGACCGTTGAGCCGGATGCTGACCACCGACGGGGCGATGAGGTCCAGCCAGGTCGAGGCGCCCGCGACCGTGCAGTGGAAACTGACCGTCGTGCGCGAACGGTAGGTGGGGCCCGTACCGCTGAGGTCGAGTTCCACGTCGTAGGCGACGTCGGTGATGATGGCCGCCCTGGCGGCGGCCTCCTCCCGGGTCAGATTCTGTCCTGGCATGGCCTCCATCCTGCCCGATGCCGGCCCGCACATACTCCATCGGCCGTGCCGGACGGTCCCGCCGCGGACTAGGGTGCCAGCGTGGATGTGCAACAACGCATGAAGAAGATGGTCGCCGCCGAAGCCGCCGCCCGCGTCGAGTCCGGGATGATCCTTGGCCTCGGATCCGGGTCCACTGCGGCACTCATGATCGAGGAAGTCGGGCGGCGCTGGCGGGCTGGCGAGATCACCGGCATCGTGGGTGTGCCGCCCTCCTTCCAGGCAGCTGCACTGGCGCAGGAGGACGGGATCCCGCAGATCACGCTCAACGAGATCGACCAGATCGACCTTGCCATCGACGGCGCCGACGAGGTGGACCCACAGCGCAACCTCATCAAGGGCGGCGGCGCATGCCACACCCGAGAGAAACTCGTGGCGAGCCGGGGCCGGCGTTTTGTGGTGGTCGTCGACGAGACCAAACTCACCGATGTCCTCGGGTCGACGTTCGCACTGCCGGTCGAGGTCGTGCCTGAGGCGTACCGGCAGGTGATCGAGGCCCTGTCAGGATTCGGTGCGGACCCGGAACTGCGGATGGCCGTGCGCAAGGCGGGGCCGGTGGTCACCGACCAGGGCAATCTCGTCATCGACGCGAGGTTTGCCGCCATCGAAGACCCGGCCGAGCTCGAAGCCCGGATCAACAACATCCCCGGCGTGCTCGAGAACGGCTTGTTCGTGGGGATGGCCGACGAGGTGCTGGTGGGCGAGATCCATGGGGATGCAGCCCGGGTACGCACTCTGTGATGGATCTGGCCGCGCGGCTGCGGGCCGCCGGGTGCGTCTTCGCCGAGGAGGAGGCCGCGATCATGTCCGCGCAGGCACGTTCACCCGCCGACCTGGAGCGGCTCGTCGCCCACAGGGAAGCTGGCGCGCCACTGGAGTACGTCGTCGGGTGGGCCCAGTTCGCCGGGCTGCGGATCGCCGTCGGGCCTGGGGTGTTCATCCCGCGCCGGCGCAGCGAGTCCCTGCTCGAGACAGCGGTGGCACGCGTGCCGGAGGGCGCAACGGTGCTCGACCTGTGCTGCGGCGCCGGCGCGCTGGCCGCCGCCATTCTGGCCCGGCACCCCGCGACGCGGATGTGGGCCTGCGACGCGGACCCGGCTGCCGCCTCCTGGGCGCGGCACAACCTGCCTGCGTCCGCTGTGGTCGCGGTGGGGGACCTGTTCGCCGCGCTGCCCGCCGATATGCGTGGCGGATTCGACGTCATCGTCGCCAACGCGCCCTATGTCCCCTCGGCAGCGTTGGCCCTGTTGCCTGCGCAGACCCGTCATGAACCGGTGATGGGTCTCGACGGCGGGCCGGACGGCTTGCGCCTGCACCGGCGGATCGCAGCCCAGGCTCGAAACTGGCTCCGGCCCGGCGGGGCCCTCCTGGTCGAAGTGACCACGGCGGAGGCACCGGTACTTGCCGACGAGTTCGAGGCGCATGGGCTCGCGGCCACGATCGCGGTCGATGCGGGCCGGGATGTGGCGGTGGTTACCGGTGAGTCGCTTCCGATCTCCTAGCCTGGGGTCATGTCCTGGGTCTGGATCGTCCTCGGTGCGCTGCTCATCGCCCTCGTGGTGTCGGTGCTCTTCGGCTTCTTCGTATGGCGGCCGCGGGCACAGAATCGCGTGACTCACGCTACCCAGGCACTCGCTGGGGAGTTGCACGGGCGCGAACCGCTGCTGCTCTCTGCTGCACAGTGCCGCCGGGCCGAAGTGCGAGACGGTGAGTCGCTGCCCGGCTTGGGGGTACTCGCGCTGACCGAGCAGGCCGTCCTCTACTCCAGCGGCGATCGGGTCGTGATCCTGTCGCGGGAGGGTCTGGTCCTGCAGCCCAAGGGCAACACCCTGGAGTTCGTGTCCCAGGTGCCGCAGGGCCGCTTGACCGTCACACTCCCGGACACCGCACCCTGGGTCGCAGCGCTCACCTGACCGGTGGACACCGTCGTCGGGTCGCACCTACGGTCGGGGCATGTCCGAAGAATTCGACGCCGCCGTCGAGCGGGTCGCGCAATTGTCCGAAGACCCTGGCAACGACGTGAAACTGCAGTTGTACGGGTTGTTCAAGCAGGCCACCCAAGGTGACGCGCAGGGCAAGCGACCCGGGTTCACCAACCCGGTGGGGCGTGCCAAGTACGACTCCTGGGCCGGATTCGCGGGGTTGTCGGCCGAGGACGCGCAGGCTCAGTACATCGCGCTGGTGGACAGCCTGTAGTGCACTGGGACGCGGCGGCCTACGACCGCGACTTCGGGTTCGTCACCGAGTACGGGCGGGATCTGCTGTCGTTGCTGGACGTGCCGGCGCCCGCGTCCGTGATCGATATCGGGTGCGGCACCGGCATCCATGCCGCTGAACTCGCCGCCCGTGGGTACGACGTGCTCGGGGTGGACGTCGATGTGGCGATGTTGGAGCGGGCAGCCGTGGAGCACCCGGAGGTGACCTTCCTCGCCGGGGACGTGCAGACCCTCACCCTGGATCGCCGGTTCGATGCGGCGATCAGTAATGCAGCGCTGCACTGGATGCCCGACCAGGCGGAAGCCCTGCGTGCCATCCGGGCCGTGCTGCGACCGGGGGCGCAGTTCGTCGCCGAGATGGGCGGCAAGCGCAACGTGGAGATCGTCGACGAGGCGCTTACCAAAGGAGTCGTCGCCCTCGGGCTGCCGTCGCCGACGATCCGCAAGTTCTTCCCCAGCGTCGCCGAGGAGTCCACGCTGCTCGAGACGGCGGGTTTCGAGGTCACCCTGATGACGTGGTTCCCCCGCCCCACCCCGCTGGCCGCGGGCCAGACGCCCGCCGATTGGACGCGACTGTTCCGGGCAGACGTGTGGGCCGCGGTGCCGGCAGGACAGCATGCGGAGTTGGCCAGGTTGGTCGATGCATCCTGCGCGAGTCTGCGGTCCGGCGACGGGTGGACCATCGACTACTGGCGGCTGCGGTGGGTCTGCCATGCCGCGTGACGTCTGCGTCGTGGTGGGCTTGTCATGCCTGATGCTCCTGGGTTGTACATCGGAATCACGAAAGGCACCCGCGGGGATGCCGGTGCTGCCCGGGGCGTCCGCGGGGGTGGCGTTCACGCCGCCGCGTGTTCCCGGCATGGACGACCGGTTGATCGCCGCCGCCGGCAGGGGCGACCTCGCCGCCGTGAGGCGGGCACATGTACGCGGGGCGTCAGTCGAGGCCCGGGACCGGCGTGGGCGGACTGCGCTGGTCGCCGCCGCTTACGGCAACCACCTGGCGGTCGCCAGATTCCTCATCGCGGCGGGGGCGGATGTCAACGCCAAGGATGAGACGGTCCAAAGCGCCTACTTGATCTCCACGGCGGAGGTGGGCGACGATCCACGCCTGCTGGACCTGACCATCGCCAGCGGTGCCCGGATCAACGACAAGGACAGCTTCAACGGAACCGCGCTGATCCGGGCTGCCGATCGGGGGTATCCACGGGTGGTGCGGCGGCTGCTGCGCGAGGACATCGACATCGACCACGTGAATCGCCTTGGGTGGACGGCCCTGCACGAGGCGATCATCCTCGGCGACGGATCCCAGCGCTACGTCGAGGTCGTGAGGCTTCTGGTCGATGCCGGCGCGGACGTGTCACTGCCTTCTCGGGACGACGGGCTCACGGCGCTGGAGCATGCGCAAGCGCGCGGGTACCGGGCGATGGTGGAGATCCTGCGGGGGTGACCTCCGGCAGCAGCTGCGGCCGGTGATGGGGGTCTCCGGTCAGGGGTGACCGGGCCATCCCGGCGGGTGGTACTCCAGCGCCAGGCGTTAGCGAAACCACAACCCGGGAGCGATCCAACCGTGCAGGATCACTCCCCGACGTACGGACCTCTCCCACCTTCAGCCCAGGCGGCGGAATGCCACCCCGGCGGGCGGGGCCATCCCGGCGGGCGGTACTCCAGCGCCAGGCGTTAGCGAAACCACAACATGGGAGCGATCCAACCGTGCAGGATCACTCCCCGACGTACGGACCTCTCCCACCTTCAGCCCAGGCGGCGGAATCGAGTGCGTGACCGGATTCACTCCTGCGGGCGTGTGTGAACTTCCGTGCGCGGGTAGGGGCTGGCTACCGTGTATTCGTAACGAAGGGAGCACATCATGCTTATGCGAGTTGCAGCGGGCGCTTTGGCAGGCACCCTGGCGGTCGGTCTGGCGGGGCCGGCGATCGCCAAGGGGAAGCCCGACGACAAGGGCCCCAAGGCGAAGGTCAAGGGGACGACGTCGTTGATGTTCACCAAGTCGGTGAAGAACAAGTTGGCCAAGGACGGCATCAAGGTCGACGCCGTGGCGCCGGGCAAGAAGGTCAACAAGGTCAAGTTCGTGTTCACGGCGTCCCAGACCCGGCCGCAGTACATCGACCACACCGGTGGCTTGGCCTTCACCCGCGCTGATGCCAGTCTGACCGCGACGGACTTCGTGTTCGACCTGGCCGCCCAGAACGTCGACCTGACAGTTCCGGGGGTCGGCGTCGTGGACGATGTCTTCGTCCTCGGGAAACTGAAGATCAACAAGAAGACCGTGACTGCCAAGCTCAAGGTCGCCCCGGGCAAGGCGGTGCTGCTCAACGACACGTTGAAGACGTCGCTGTTCACCGACGGCATGTTCGTGGCGAAGTCCAGCACGAAGTTCTGACGACGGGCGGAATCTGGGCACTCTGGCACAACTCAGTCGTCTGTGGTTACCCAGACCCTCCGGCTTTGCGCCAGTGCGGCCTGAATCGAAGAGGGACCCCCAACGCTTGGGGGTCCCTCTTCCTTTGGAGCGGGTGACCGGGATCGAACCCGCACCATCAGCTTGGAAGGCTGAGGCTCTACCATTGAGCTACACCCGCAGGAATCATCAGATTACTACGGGTTCGACGGGGCGTAGCGTAGTGGCTAGCGCGCTTGCTTTGGGAGCAAGAGATCGTGGGTTCGAGTCCCGCCGCCCCGACGTCACAACCCGTATCGGCGACCCGCGCCCGGCGGATCGTACGATGAACACTGTCCAATGGGCCTGTCGCCCACCCTTGTGCGAGGAGTTCGAGTCCAGCGTGAAGAGCACCGTCGAGAACCTGTCCGAGACCCGCGTGAAACTCACGGTGGAGATCCCCTTCGAGGACCTGAACGACTCGATCCAGAAGGCGTACCAGGACATCGCCTCCCAGGTGAACGTGCCGGGCTTCCGCCGGGGCAAAGTCCCCACCCGCATCATCGACCAGCGGTTCGGCCGCGAAGTGGTGCTCGAGGAGGTCGTGAACAAGGAGGTCCCGAAGGCCTACGACGAGGCGGTGCGTGAGAACGAACTGCGACCGCTGGGGCAGCCCGATGTCGAGGTCACCCAGATCGAGGACGGCGAACTCATCGCCTTCACCGCCGAGGTGGACATCACGCCGCAGTTCGATCTTCCCGAGTACCGGGGGCTCGAGGTCGAGGTCGCCGATTCGGTGGTCTCCGACGAGGACGTCGAGGAGCAGGTCGAGCAACTGCGCAAGCGGTTCGCCACGGTGACGCCGGTCGACCGGTCCGCCGAGGTCGGGGACCTCGTCCTGGTGGATGTGAAAGGTGAAGTCGACGGGGTGGAGTTCGAGGACTTCGCCGGCACCGCGCTGACGTTCGAGGTCGGCGCCGACGGTCTGATCGACGGGTTCTCGGAGGCCGTGACCGGGGGTTCGGAGGGCGACACCATCACGTTCGACCACTCCCCGGACGAGGGTCCGCACGAAGGCGACACCGTCTCGGTCACCGTCGACCTCAAGGGCGTTCGGTCCCGGACTTTGCCGGACGCCGACGACGAGTTCGCCCAGCTGGCCTCCGAGTTCGACACCATGGACGAATTGCGTGCGGACCTCCGGACCAAACTGCAGGGCAACCGCCTGCTCGAGCAGGGCTACGAGGCCCGGGAGAAGTTGGCCGAGAAACTCCTTGAACTCGTGGACTTCCCGCTGCCGGAGGCCTTCCTGCAGTCCCAGGTCGACGAGCACTTCGCCGATGGGCATGGCGACGAGGGGCACCGCGCGGAGGTGGCGGAGAACACCCGCCAGTCCTTGAAGACCCAGTTGATCCTGGACAAGATCGCCGATGCCGAGGAACTCGGCGTCGAGCAGGCCGAGTTGGTCCAGTGGCTGGTGCAGCAGGCTCCTCGCTACGGGATGTCCGCCGAGCAGTTCGCCAACGCCCTGGCCGAGGCCGGTCAGGTGGGTACGGCGGTCGCCGATGTGCGCCGCGCGAAGGCCTTGGCGCTGGTCATGCAGAACGCGAAGGTGGTGGACGCCTCCGGGCAGGCCGTGGACCTCAGTTCGCTGGATGCCGGCGAGGTCGACGAACTCGCCGACACCATCGAGGACGAGATGCTCGAGGAGGAGTACGAAGCGGAGTACGCCGACGACGAGGACGACTCCGACGAGGCTGACTCCGACAAGTAGGCGGTATCCACGCCGACAGCGAACAACCCCCCTTTCCGGGATGGTGGTGTCAGAGGTCGGCGTTAGGGTCAATATGACGCACAGGACCACCCACGGAAGGCAGCCGGAGTGAACGACCTCAGCCCCCAGGCCAGGGGACCCCAGCCGGGTCCGACGGCCTACGACGACTCGGTGTTCCAGCGCCTGCTCAAGGAACGCATCATCTTCCTGGGCTCGCCGGTGGAGGACACGGTCGCGAACCTGATCTGCGCCCAGATGTTGCTGCTGGCAGCCGAAGACCCGGACCGCGACATCTACCTGTACATCAACTCGCCGGGTGGTTCGATCTCGGCGGGCATGGCGATCTACGACACGATGCAGTACGTCCGCAACGATGTCGCCACCGTGGCCATGGGCTTGGCGGCGTCCATGGGCCAGTTCCTGCTCAGCTCGGGTGCACCCGGCAAGCGGTACAGCCTGCCGCACGCGCGGATCATGATGCACCAGCCCTCCGGCGGGATCGGGGGCACCGCCTCCGACATCAAGATCCAGGCCGAGCAGATGCTCTACATCAAGAAGCAGATGGCGCGGCTCATCGCTGAGCAGACCGGCCAGACGGTCGAGCAGATCGAGGCCGATTCCGACCGTGACCGCTGGTTCTCCGCCGACGAGGCCAAGGAATACGGGTTCATCGACCACGTGGTGCAGCGCGCTGCCGACGTCGCCGGAAGTGGAGGGACCGCCTGATGGACGCCCAATCGCTGTTGCAGCCGCAGAGCCGGTACGTCCTGCCGGAGTTCCGCGAGCGGACCTCCACCGGGGAGCGGATCCACAACCCCTACACCAAGCTCTTCGAGGAGCGGATCATCTTCCTCGGCGTGCAGATCGACGACGCCAGCGCCGACGACGTGATGGCGCAGTTGCTGTGCCTGGAGTCGATGGACCCGGAGCGCGACATCCAGATCTACATCAACTCCCCGGGCGGCTCGTACACCGCGATGACGGCGATCTACGACACCATGCAGTTCGTCAAGCCGCAGGTCCAGACCGTCTGCTTGGGACAGGCGGCCTCTGCTGCGGCGGTGCTGCTGGCCGCCGGGGCACCGGGCAAGCGGTTCGCGCTGCCTCACGCGAGGATCCTGATCCACCAGCCGTACACCGAGGGTGGCGGCCAGGGTTCCGACATCGAGATCCAGGCCAACGAGATTCTGCGCATGCGGGCCGAGATGGAGGGCATCCTCGCTCAGCACACCGGGCGCAGTGTGGAGCAGATCCAGCGGGGCATCGAGCGGGACAAGATCCTCACCGCCCAGGACGCCCAGGAATACGGCGTGGTCGATCAGGTCATCGGGTCGCGCAAGGCGGGTTCCTAGCCGCTGTGGGCGAATCCGTCGCCGCAAGTGCGCGCCACGCGGCGCGTTCCGGACGGAGTCGGGGTACCGTCGAAGACGTAGTCGACACACCCGCGGAAGGAAAAACTGGTGGCTCGCATCGGTGAGGGGGCGGATCTGCTCAAGTGCTCGTTCTGCGGAAAGAGCCAGAAGCAGGTCAAGAAGTTGATCGCGGGCCCCGGGGTCTACATCTGCGACGAGTGCATCGATCTGTGCAACGAGATCATCGAGGAGGAGTTGCACGAGACCTCCGATCTCCAACTCGGTGACCTGCCCAAGCCACGCGAGATGTTCGAGTTCCTCGAGCAGTACGTCGTCGGCCAGCAGACGGCGAAGAAGTCGCTGGCCGTGGCCGTGTACAACCACTACAAGCGCGTCCAGGCGGGCAGTTCCGGCGGCCGGCGCGACGACGGGGTGGAACTGGCCAAGTCCAACATCCTTCTGCTCGGACCCACCGGTTCCGGCAAGACGCTGCTGGCCCAGACCCTGGCCCGGATGCTCAACGTCCCGTTCGCGATCGCCGACGCCACGGCGCTCACCGAGGCCGGTTACGTCGGTGAGGATGTGGAGAACATCCTGCTGAAACTGATCCAGGCCGCCGACTACGACGTCAAGAAGGCTGAGACCGGCATCATCTACATCGACGAGATCGACAAGGTCGCCCGCAAGAGCGAGAACCCTTCGATCACCCGGGATGTGTCCGGTGAGGGGGTCCAGCAGGCGCTGCTGAAGATCCTGGAGGGCACCCAGGCGTCGGTCCCGCCGCAGGGTGGGCGCAAGCACCCGCATCAGGAGTTCATCCAGATCGACACCACCAACGTGTTGTTCATCGTCGGTGGTGCCTTCGCCGGACTCGACCGGATCATCGAGGCCCGGATCGGCAAGAAGGCGCTGGGCTTCACCGCGGAGATCGTCGAGGACACCAACCCCGGCGACGTCTTCAGCGAGGTGCTGCCCGAGGACCTCCTGAAGTTCGGCATGATTCCGGAGTTCATCGGCCGCCTGCCGGTGTTCACGTCGGTGACGCAGCTGGACCGGGAGGCCTTGATCGAGGTCCTCACCGAGCCGAAGAACGCGCTGATCCGTCAGTACCAGCGCCTGTTCGAGCTGGACGGGGTCGAGTTGGAGTTCGACGAGGAGGCGCTGTCCGCCATCGCCGACCAGGCACTGCTACGGGGCACCGGTGCGCGCGGCCTGCGGGCGATCCTCGAAGAGGTCCTGCTGAACGTGATGTACGACGTGCCCAGCCGTACGGACATCGCGACCGTGCGTATCACGCGCGAGGTGGTCGAGGACAACGTCAATCCGACGTTGGTGCCGCGCAAACCTACCCGCAGGGAGCGTGGCGAGAAGACGGCGTGACCGTCGCCGTCATCTTCATCAACACCCGCACGGCTGAGGACGAAGCCGGATACGCACTGATGGCCGAGGCCATGGAGCAGCTCGCGGCCGATCAGCCGGGGTATCTGGGCATCGACTCCGTGCGAGACGAATCGGGCGAGGGGATCACCGTGTCCTACTGGGCCGACGAGGACTCGGCACGCGCCTGGAAGCGGGTTGCGGGCCATGTCGAAGCGCAACGGCTCGGCCGAACGCGGTGGTACTCGCAGTACCGCGTCATCGTGGCCGAGGTGACCCGGGAGTACGCGGGACCTCAGTAGGAGCAGTCCTTCGCGCCACGCATCCAGGTCAGGCCCGACGTCTGGTCACTGGCCGGTCCGCCCGGGTTCACCCCGGGCCCCCAGTAGAGGACGGCTGCCGAACCGCTGGCCGCGACGTTGACGGAGTAGTAGACCGTGTCGCCGTAGGAGTTCATCGCATAGTCCACCCGCCATGCTCCGTCGGCCTTCTGCGCCGCGTACAGGATCTGGGTGATCGTTCCGACCGATCGGATGTCCGACCCGGAGTTCGGCGTGAGCCGGCAGTACCACTGGGTGCCATCGCCGAAGATGCCGTACCGCTGCTCCACGGAGCAGCCGACCCCCCAGCCGGCTGGGCAGTCGGTCAGCGTGGAGTTGAGGAAGTACTCCTTGACCGCCTGGTACGCCGGATCCCCTTCCTTATCAACCCCAGGGGCGGCGAACAGCGGTGTGGTCCCGGTGCCCGGCCCCGTGGGCGGGGTCGTGGTGGTGCCGCTGATGGTTGTCTTCACGGTCTTCTTCTTGCCGCGGACCGTCACCTTCACCGTGGCCTTCGCGCCAGCGAACCGGTTGAGGACCGCCGCGGAAAGCGACTTGGTGCGCCAGACCGGGCCTTTGCGCTTGAGCGGGTAGCGCTTCCCGGAGACCACGAGCGCGGCCTTGCTCGGTTTCGGTCCGCTGATCGTGACCACAACCCGGCTACCCGCCGTCACCGCGCTGGCCTTGGCGGCCAGAGCCCGGTCAGTGTCCGCGGCGGCTGGGCCGGCGACGAGCCCGAGCACCAAGGCACTGATTGAGACGAACGCGATGATGATCTTGCGCAGCATGCCTGGCAGAGTAGCGGGTCGAGTGTGACGAGCCAATCCCCCGATCCGGCGTCAACGCCCCATGCGGATGAGACGGTCGGTGTCGCCGTGGACCTCCAGGCCGGCGGACGTCCCGACATCGTCCAGCAGGACGCGTCCGCCGGCATCCAGCAACTGCACCTCGATCCGCGAATCCAGGGTCTCCTCGACGCGCTTGTGCATCTGGGTGCGGATGGGTGCGTGCAGGAACGCGCCGTCGGGGCGGGTGGCCTTGATCCGCAACGTCACGTCGCGTCCACGCACCGTGAGCCAGACGTGCTCGTCGTCGATGCGCAGTTCCTGGACCTTCGCCCCGGTGTAGGAAGCGAGCCGGTGCAATCGGTCCTGGTGCCGGACGCCGATCAGCAGGCCCTGGAAACTGCCCCGCAGCCAGGGGATGATCGCCACGGAGGCCATCAGGCTGACCGACGGGTCAGCGAAGTGGTTGGAGTGCATCCACACGTAGCCGGAGGGGAAGGCCTGGCCCCAATCCTTCTCGATGTAGCCCTTCCCGCCGGTGAAGTCGACGGTGCTCTCCTGCAGGCGCAGCGTCCCGGACAGTCCGTGTCCGAAGGAGACCACGCCGTGGTAACACTCCATGAACGGCATCCAGGCGTACCAGCCCATCGCGCCGGGCGAGCGCCACGTGACCGGCCAGGGGTCCAGGGGACGGTCGAAATCCACGCGGCCGGACAAGCCCACCTCCGGAAGATCGAGGACCACTCCGCCGGTCGAGAAGCGGTTCGGCCCGACCTGCACGGCGAAGGTCTGCGGGTGCGCGGTGAACTCGGACATGGGGTACGGGACGTACCAACTCCGGCCGGTCGCCCCGTCGAGCACCTGCACGAAGGCCTCATGTGGACCGTCTTCCTCCGGGGCCAGGAAGACCCCGGGGATAACAGCCAGGCGGGCCTGCTGGGCGGGATCGACCATCTTGACGTACCAGCCCTCGAAGTACCGCGAGGAGCGGCCGTCCCCGTGGTAGCCGGCCGGCTTCAGCACTCTGCGCACCGTTCCAGGGTGCCAAACTCCGGCCGGGCGCGCCGATCAGCCGGCGAGTTCGGCGACCACCTCGAGCGTCTCGGCCTCTTCGGTGCGCAGTCGGGTGTCCAGCCCCCCGGCAGCTTCGAGGTCGGTGCGGGCGGCTTCGACCTGTGCCACCTGGGCAGCGGGCGCCTTGACCATGCAGTGGGCCAGGCGCGCGCGCATGGACACCTTGTTGTCGCTTTTCACTTTCCGCATGGCACTGAGGATCTGCCCCGCGGTGCTCAGCGTTGCGGCGTCACCGGTGTCCGGCAGTTCGTCGGCCACTGGCCACGGAGCCTTGTGCACGCTGCCCTGCTGCCACCACGACCACACCTCTTCGGTGACGAACGGCAGGATCGGTGCGAACAGCCGCAATTGCACCGCCAGGGCCTGGGCCAGTGCGGCCCCCGCGGAGGTGGCGGCCTGCTCGCCGAACGAGCCGTGGGCGCGTTCCTTGACCAGTTCGATGTAGTCGTCGCAGAACGACCAGAAGAAACTCTCCGTCACCTCCAGGGCGCGTGCGTAGTTGTAGTCCTCGAACGCCTCGGTGGCCTGCTCGACCACCTGTCGCAGCCCCGCGAGCATGGCCAGGTCCAGCGGCTCGGTGACCGGCGCTGACGGATCTCCGGCGAACGACAGTGCGAACTTCGACGCGTTGAGGATCTTGATGGCCAACCGGCGGCCGACCTTCATCTGCCCCTCGTCGAAGGCGGTGTCGGTGCCCGGCCTGCCGCTGGCCGCCCAGTACCTCACCGCATCCGCCCCATGCTGGTCGAGCAGACCCATCGGCGTGACGACGTTGCCCTTGGACTTCGACATCTTCTTGCGGTCGGGGTCCAGGATCCAGCCGCTGATACCCACGTGCTGCCACGGCAGGCAGTCATCCTCGAGGTGCGAGCGCACCACCGAGGAGAACAGCCAGGTCCGGATGATCTCGTGGGCCTGCGGGCGCAGGTCCATCGGGAAGACCCGCCGCCACAGGTCGTTGTCCCACTCCCAGCCGCCGGCGATGTGCGGGGTCAACGAACTGGTCGCCCACGTGTCCATCACGTCCGGGTCGGCCATGAAGCCGCCGGGCTTGCCGCGTTGGTCCTCGCTGTATCCGGGCGGCGCCTGGTCGGAGGGGTCCACCGGCAACTCCGCCTCGTCAGGCACGAGAACCGCGTCGTAGTCCGGGTTGCCGTCGTCGTCGACGGCGTACCAGACCGGGATCGGCACGCCGAAGAACCGCTGCCGGGAGATCAGCCAGTCGCCGTTGAGGCCCTCGACCCAGTTGCGGTAGCGGACCTCCATGTGTGGCGGATGCCAGTCCAGTTCGGCGCCCCGCGCGATGAGGGCGGTGCGCAAGTCCTCGTCGCGGCCACCGTTGCGGATGTACCACTGGCGGGTGGTGACGATCTCGAGGGGCTTGTCGCCCTTCTCGTAGAACTTCACCGGGTGGGTGATCTGCCGGATGTCGCCGTGCAGGTCCCCGGACTCCCGCAGCAGGCCGGCCATCCGCTCCTTGGCGGTGAACGCGGTGGCTCCTGCGATGTGCTCGTAAGCTGCCCGGCCACTGTCGGAGGTGATCCAGTCGGGGACGCCGGGGATGATGCGCCCGTCCCAGCCGATGATCGGGCGGGTCGCAAGCTGCAACTCCCGCCACCACGTGACGTCGGTGGTGTCGCCGAACGTGCAGATCATGGCGATGCCGGAACCCTTGTCAGGGTCGGCGAGTTCATGGGCGACCACCGGCACCTCGACACCGAAGACCGGCGTGGTGACGGTCTGCCCGAACAGCGCCTGGTAGCGCTCATCGGACGGGTGGGCGACCAGCGCCACGCAGGCAGCGAGCAACTCGGGACGGGTCGTCTCGATGAACACCCGGTCGTCGCCGTGGTGGAAGGACACCCGGTGGTATGCGCCGGGCCGCTCCCGGTCCTCGAGTTCGGCCTGCGCGACCGCGGTGCGGAAGGTGACGTCCCACAGCGTCGGGGCCTCGGACTGGTAGGCCTCCCCACGGCCGAGGTTGCGCAGGAACGCGCGCTGGGAGACGGCGCGGGCGCGTTCGTCGATGGTCTGGTAGTTGTGCTCCCAGTCCACGGACAGGCCCAGCCGCCGCCAGAGGTCCTCGAAGGCCTTCTCGTCCTCCTGCGTCAGCCGCTCGCACAGTTCCACGAAGTTGCGCCGGGAGATGGGTCGCTGCTGCTTGCCGCCGGGATCCACCTGCAGATCGGGGTCGTAGTGCAGTGAGGGCTCGCATCGCACGCCGAAGTAGTTCTGCACCCGGCGCTCGGTGGGCAGGCCGTTGTCGTCCCAGCCCATCGGGTAGAACACCTCGAGGCCGCGCATGCGCTTGTACCGGGCGATGCAGTCGGTGTGCGTGTAGCTGAAGACGTGCCCCACGTGAAGGGACCCGCTGACAGTGGGGGGCGGGGTGTCGATGCTGTACACCTCGTCGCGGGTCCGGGTCCGGTCGAAGGCGTACAGGCGCTCGCCGTGCCACTGCGCTGCCCATTTGCCGTCGAGGCCGTCCACGCTCGGACGCTCGGGAATCCGGGGGTTGTCCATAAGGCCGAAGTCTATTCGGCGTCGGGGGAGGTCCCGTGGGCTGCTGCCGCGTAGGGGAGGTGTTGTGGCTGATTCCGGGATCGGGGCGGGGGTTGCGCGGCATCGGGGAGAGGTACGGACATCGGGGAGGGATCCAACCGGTCCTTTTCGCTCCCGGGTGTCCGTTTCGCTCCCGGGTTGTGCTGGGGGTCCGGGCCGCCGTGGGTGACCGGGGGTTGCGCTGGGCCCCGGTCCGTCCGTGGGAGGTTGCGGGTTGCGCGGCATCGGGGAGAGGTACGGACATCGGGGAGGGATCCAACCGGTCCTTTTCGCTCCCGGGTGTCCGTTTCGCTCCCGGGTTGTGCTGGGGGCGCCGGGCCCGGACCGGCGCCGAGCTACAAGGCCGCCACGAACACGTCGCTCACACCGTTGGCGTCACCGGGTGCCAGGCTGGGGTAACTGGTGGCGAAGGCGATGCTGGTGCTGTCCGGCGACCACGCCGGCTCCGAGGCCTCGAAGTACTCGTACTGCTCGCAGAACTGCTCGCCGCTCTCCTCATCGATGTCGTACGAGATGCACCGCATCCCGTTGGTCGGGTCGACCAACTGCGTGACCGTGCCGGTGATCAGGTTCTTGACCAACACTGTCGAGGGGCCGTCGCCGGTGGCCACGTAGGCGACCTTCTGCCCGTCCGGCGACCACACGGGGTCGGTGGTGTCCCACACCGTCTGTTCGCCACCGGGGCCGGCAGAGATGCGCGTCGCGGGGTTCCCAGTGGTGTAGATGTCCGCCGAACCGTTGGTGTCGGAAGCGAGCAGAGCGCTGCTCGTGCTGAAGGCGAGGTCCCCGGCCGGGGACCACGTCGGCGGGCCGAGGACCCCGTGATCACCGGTCACCGCCGTGACCGAACTGCCGATGCCGGTGGCCGTGTGAACGTCGTACACCGAGTTCCAGTCCCCGGTCTCAGGGTCGAGCACGTCCGTTCCGGCGACGAAGGCGATCCGGCCGTCGGTCGACCACCGCGCGCCCCCACTGCGCTCACCGCCCCCGGTGCGGACCACGGTCCCGCTGGCCAGTGTCCTGATGTACACCTGTCCGGAGCCGGCGGCCAGGTTTGTGGCAGTGGACCGGAACATGATGCGTGTGCTGTCCGGGGACCACTGGGGATCCTCGGCCACCGCCGGGGAGCCCTGCATGTCCGCCCCGCCGCTGGTCTCCGAGACCCGCTGCGGGCTGGCACCAGCAGCCGTCACCACGTAGACGTCCTTGTTCGTGTCGGTGTCCCCTGGTTCGAGTCTCTCCAGCGTGGTGAAAGCCAGGTGCTGGCCGTCCGGGGCCCAGGCCGGTTCCCCGCCCCAGTCGTAGATGTCAGTCAACCTGGTGTTGGGCAGGCGGGTCACCGAGCCGTCGGACACCCGCGCGGTGAACACATGGCAGCGGTTGTCCGCAGTGCCGCCGAGGTTGGTCGCACAAGAACTGAAGGCGATCGTCTGCCCATCCGGGGACCACGCCGGGTCGCGCGAGGGCTTGTCCCCCGCCACCCCAGCGGGGGTGCGCGAGACCAAGCTCACCGAGGCCGGCGCGAGGACGCCAGTGAAGGGCGTGGGGGTGAAGTCCGGTTCGTCATTGGGGGCGGGCGAGGCCTTCGCCGTGTACACCACGCGCACCCGGGCGCCTTTGCGCTTGGTCACCCCGACCTTGGCGGGGCGGGCTTTTCCGATCCACGTCCCGGCGGAGGTCCTCAGCGTGCGCGGCAGTACGCGGTACGTGCCTGGCCGCAGGTGGCGCACGGTGCGCGAACCGTGCGTTTTCACGGTCTTCTTCAGGTGCTTGGGACCCTTGATGACTATGCGGACCTTCGCATGTTTCGGGACGCCCTTCACCACCAGGGCCAGGGATCGTCCGGGAGGCGGTTGCTTGGCGAGGGCGGGACCGATCGGCAGCGCCAAGGCCAACACGACGATGATCGCGATCCTGGACCACACCGCCCCCACCTCCGTCCAGGACGGCCCCCACTTCGGTCCAATTCTACGCTCGTGACGGCCACGGGCACCCGGCGTCGTAGCCTGATCCGGTGACTTCTGACCATGAGGCAGCGGAGTTCGAAGCTGTGCAGCGAGCACTGCTGGCGCGCTGGCCCGAGCACCGGATCGCCCCCGACCTTTCGCGGATCGAGCAGTTCTGCGACCTGTTGGCCGCGCCCCAACTCACCTCACCGGTGATCCACATCGCCGGTACGAACGGCAAGACGTCGGTGGCCAGGATCATCGAGACGCTGCTGCGCACCATGGGACTGCGCACCGGGCTGATGACCAGCCCCGCCCTGCGCGACCTGACAGAGCGACTCGAGCTGGACGGGGAGGCGGTCTCAACCCATCGGTTCACTGAGATCTACCGGCAGATCGAGCCCTACCTGGACATCGTCGATGCCGCCTCCGTGGCCGACGGTGGGCCGCCCATGACCATGTTCGAGGTCATCACCGGGCTCGGTTACGCACTGTTCGCCGATGCCCCGGTCGACGTTGCGATCGTGGAATCAGGCATGGGTGGCCGCTGGGACGCGACGAACGTCAACGCCGCCCAAGTCGCCGTGATCACGCCGATCGGCATGGACCACACCGATTACCTGGGAGACACCCTCGCCCAGATCGCAGGGGAGAAGGCGGGGATCATCAAGCCCGGCGCCGCAGTGGCCCTGGCCGCCCAGGAACCCGAGGTGCTGGCGGTCCTGATGCAGGCAGCCGATGACGTCGGGGCCAAGGTACTGCTGCCGGGCGTGGCCTACGAACTGGTGTCGCGGGGGCTGTCCGTCGGTGGGCAGGTGGTCACCATACGCGTGGCCGACCACACCTACGAGGAGGTGTTCCTCAACCTGCACGGCCGGCATCAGGCGGACAACGCCGCGCTGGCGCTGGCGGCCGTGCATGCATTTCTCGACCGCCTGCCGGAACCGGACATCGTCACTGAAGCGTTCGCCGAGGTGCACTCGCCGGGCCGGCTGGAGATCATCGGCCGGCACCCGCTCACGCTGGCCGACGCGGCGCACAACCCGCACGGGATGCAGGCGACCTGCGTGGCGGTTGCGGAGTCGTTCACCTACGACAGACTGGTGGCGGTCCTGGCGATCATGGGCGACAAGGACGTCGACGCCATGCTGGGGACCTTGGCGCAGATCGTGGACGAGGTGGTGCTGACGGTGAACGGATCCCCGCGCTGCCTCCCGCTGGCGGACCTGGCGCAGCGGGCCCACAGTATGTGGCCCGCGGCAAGCGTGCACGAAGTCGCCGACTTCGACGCGGCCATGGTCATGGCCCGGGAGATCTCCGGGCCGAAGGGCTGCGTGCTGGCCACCGGTTCGGTGGTCACGGCCGGACGAGCGCGCAGTTGGGCCCAGTCATGAGGGTCATTGCGTCGGCCACATTGGTCTTCCAGGCTGTGGTCTTCGGCCTCGCCATACCGGTCGCCGCCGCGCTCAAGCCAGGGGTGGGGGGCTGGGTTGCGGGGGGTCTGATGATCATGGCGGTGGTCGGTGCCATGACGGCCCGCCGCGGGGATGTCCTCGTCGGCAGCGCCACGCAGGTCGTGTCGGTCCTCGCGAGCCTGTTCACCCCGATCGCGATCCCGTTGGCACTGGTCTTCGCGGGCCTGTGGGTGACGGCGGTGTACTACGGGCGCAAGGCGGACGCGGCCGACGCCGCGCGCGCAGCCGGCTGAGTCAGCGGGCGCATAGGACGTTGAGGTAGACGCTCTGCCCGGAGTCGAGGCTGAAGACGATCGACCATCCATCCGGGTTCTCCGCCCCACTCGTGGCCACGGAGTTGCCCTTCATGGGCAGAGACCTATGGACGTTGAAGTGCGTGGCCGTGCCGCCGGAGGTGTAGCCCGCGCTCAGTGCCCGCTCTCCGGGCTGGCAACTGCCGGTGAGGACCTGCACCTCGCCGGGTCCGGTGGCCGTGCCCTGCACCTCGAAACGCCGGTTGACCACCGTGGAGACCGAACCGGCCGGTCCCACCGGTCCCACGGCACCCACCGGTCCGGCCGGACCCGGCACGCCGAGCTGCTTGCGCAAACCCTTCGACAGGTCCTTGGCCGTGATCGACCCGTTGCGGATCTGCTTGCCCGTGATCATCTGGGCGGCGGTGGCGGTGCCCGCGGTGGCGACACCGATGCCCACGAGGAATGCGACGGCGGTGGCCGGTGCGACCCGGATCTTCTTCATGCTGGCCTCCTGAGGTCCGTTCGAGCGTAGGCCGGTGCCGACCCTGCCGACAACCACCGGACGCTGGTCGGCCCGGCGCTGCGTACCCTGTGAGCCATGGCGATCGAACGAACCCTGATCCTGATCAAGCCCGACGGTGTCGAGCGCGGACTCGTCGGCGAGGTGCTGTCCCGCATCGAACGCAAGGGCTTCACCCTTGTTGCGCTGGAACTGCGCACGCTCGATGTGGTCACCGCGCAGACCCACTACGGCGAACACGAGGGCAAACCGTTCTTCGGCGAGTTGGTGGACTTCATCACCTCCGGGCCGCTGGTGGCCGGGGTCATCGAGGGGGAGGACGCCATCGCCGCGTGGCGGACGATGATGGGGGCCACGAAGCCGGTCGAGGCGACGCCGGGCTCCATCCGGGCCGACCTGGCCACGGAGATGGGGCGCAACATCGTCCACGGATCGGATTCCGAGGCGTCCGCGGCCCGCGAGATCTCCCTGTTCTTCCCCCAGGTGTAGACCCGCCCAGCAATCGGGGCAAACGGCCCCCGGGGTGCCGGACCCCCTACGTACGATGGACGCGCCCGACGGGAGGTCACCTTGGCGATGTTGGCGGACACACGCCCCCGACCGCGCTTGAGCCTCGGACGTGACCTGGCCGTGGACCTCGGTACCTCCCGCACCCGCATCTTCACCCGTGGCGCCGGGGTGGTCCTCGACGAGCCGTCGGTGGTGGCCCTGCGGGGCCCGGACGTGGTGGCCGTGGGCCAAGCGGCCAAGGAGATGACCGGGCGCGCCCCGGCCGAGATCGAGGTGGTCCGACCGGTGCAGCACGCCGTGATCCGCCACTACGACGCGGCCGAACGGATGCTGCGCTTCTTCGTCCAGAACGCCCACGGGCGGTCCCTGCTGAGCCGGCCCCGCTTGGTCGTCAACACCCCTTCGCACCTCACCGGGGTCGAGCAACGCGCTGTACGGGATGCCGCGTACGCCGCGGGGGCCCGGCAGGTCTACCTGGTTCCCACTGCGATCGCCGCCGCGATCGGGGCGCAGGTGCCGATCCACGAGAACCGCGGGCACTTCATCTTGTCCATGGGGGCGGGTTCCACGGACGTCGCGACTATCGCCCTCGGCGGGATCGTGGCCGGCGAGAGCCTGCGCCTGGGTGGGGACGACTTCGACCAGGCGATCATCGACTACCTCGTGGAGCACTTCGACATCCGGGTGGGCCGCGTCAGCGCCGAGGAGGTCAAGATCGCCCTCGGCTCGGCCGTGCCGTTGGACGGGCTGCCCACGATGCCGGTGCGCGGACAGGACACGCGCACCGGCCTGCCCAAGGAGATCGAACTGTCGGCCATGCACGTGCGCAAGGCTTTGCAGCGCCCCCTCGAGGAGTTGATGTCCGCTGTGCGGCGAGTGCTGGACGCCATCCGTGCCGAGGTCGCCGGGGACCTGGTGCGCTCCGGCTTGGTGGCCACCGGAGGGGCGGCCCTGTTGCGGGGACTGCCCGAACGGCTCGAGCACGACCTGGGGGTCCCGGTCCGGCTGGCAGCGGAGCCGGACCTCAGTGTGGTCGACGGCGCCGGCAGGTGCGCGGAGAACATCTCCAGTGTCCGCCGACTGTTGTTGATCGAGCCCGCTCTGTGACGATGACACGCACCCGCAACACCGTTCTCATCCTGGTCGTCGCCTCCCTGGCTCTCATCCTGTGGGACTTGCGCGCCTCCGACACGGCGATCCGTTCCGTCGGCCAGCAGGTCGCCGCCCCCCTGCAGCGCACGGCCACCGCGATGTTCGCACCGCTGGGGAACTGGGCCCACGACGTCCAAGCCTTCGGCGATCCGGGTGCGCGCGCCCTGGCTGCCCGACCGGTCATGGCCGCGATCCCGCCCGGCTGGCGTTCGGCGACCGGACGGGTGGTGGCTGCTGACATCGCCGGGGACCGGGCCACGGTGACCATCGATGTGGGCGCTGAACAGGGCCTGCAGGTGGGCAACGCGGTGCTCGCCGTCGGCGGACTCGTCGGCAGCGTCAGCCAGGTCGCCAGTGGGTCCGCGACGGTGCTGCTCGTCACCGACCCCGAGAGCATGGTCGGGGTGCGGGTCCGCCCCAGCGGCGAGATGGGTGTGGTGACCGGCTCGGGCATGGACCGGGACCTCGGTCTGGACATCCTCAACCCCGCCGCGGAGGTGGCACCCGGTGACGAGGTGGAGACCCTCGGGTCGGTGCAGCGTGCAGGCATCCCGGCCGGCTTGCTGCTGGGCCGCATCACGCAGGTCGACGCCTCGCCCGTGGAATCGGGTCGTTCTGCCACTGTCGCTCCTGTCGCCGGCATGACCACCCTCGAGACCCTCGTGGTCCTCACGGGGCGTCGATGAGTGCGGCGGGTTCCCGGGCCGCCGGGATGCACACGCCGAGGGTCGTCACGGTGGCGGTGGTCGCGGTGCTCACGGCGTTCGTCGTGCAGACCGCCGTGCTTCCCGCGCTCGGCGCATCAGCCGCTGTGCCCGTGGTCCTCGCGACGGTGGTCGTGGTCGGGATGGCGTGGGGACCGGGTCCCGGGGCCGTCGCCGGTTTCGGGGCCGGACTGCTGCTCGACGTGACGGGCTCCGGGGTGCTGGGGATGGCCGCGCTGGTCGGGTGCCTGGCCGGTGTGGCGGCTGCGCGGATCCCCACCGACCGATGGTGGTGGTCGGGGGCCGGCTTGGCAGTGCTGCTCACCATCGCCGGGGCATGGCTGATCGCTGCCGTCAATGCCCTGCTGCACGGCCGCTACCCCGGGTGGAGCCTCGGGTGGCTGTGGGTCGCCGGAGGAGCTGCGGTGTGCCTGGCGATCCTGCTTCCCCTGCGTGGCTGGTTGCGGGAGGTCGTGCGGTGACCCAGCTCGCGACCCCTGCCCGCACGCGTGCGACCGACGGACCGGCCCGCCGTCGGCTGCGCATGCTGCAGGTGGTGATCCTCGCGGTGGGTCTGACCATCGGGGCGCGATTGATCTGGTTGCAGACCGCGCAGGCTCCGGTGTACGCGGCCAAGGCACAACGGGTGCAGACCGACGTCGTGACCGTGCCCGCCGCCCGCGGCAGCATCGTGGATCGCGACGGCCGGATCCTGGCGGGCAACCGGACCAGTCTGCAGGTGGCGGTGCAACCGCCGCTGGACGACGCGACCCTGCAACGCCTGTCCGAACTCGCCGGAACTCCTCGGGGACGCATCCTGGCCCGCACCCTGGTGTGCGGGCAGCAAGGGGCTGAGCCGGGCACGTGCTACCGGGGGGAGCCGGGCGAGCCCGTCCCCGTGCTGACCGACCTCGCCATCCCGCGGGCCCTGGCGATCCGCGACGCCGACCTGCCCGGGGTGATCGTGCAGCAGGCAGCCGTGCGCGACTACCCCTCGCAGGCCAACGCCGCACAACTGCTCGGATACCTCTCCGACGGGCAGGGCCGTTCCGGGCTCGAGGCCCAGTACGACCAGGCGTTGCGCGGGACACCCGGGCAGGCGCGGCGGACGCTGAACCGGGAGGGTGGGTCGGCCACCGACGAGGTCGAACCCGCGCTAGAGGGACAGACCCTGGTCACCACGCTGGACGTGGACACGCAGGTGGTGGCCGAGCGGGCGCTTCGCGAGGCGGTGGCGACCGCTCGCGACGCCGGGTACCGGGCCACCGGTGGCTCGGTGGTCGTCATGGACGTCCGGACCGGTGCCATCCGGGCCTTGGCGTCGTATCCGACCTACGACCCCAACATCTGGACCCGCGGCCTGACCGATGCCCAGTTCGCCTCGCTGACCGACGAGAAGGGTGGCCGGCCGCTGGTGTTCCGGCCCACCCAGGCCCTGATGCCACCGGCGTCCACGTTCAAGCCACTGACGACCGTGGCGGCCGAGGAGGCCGGGTTCCCGCTCGACGGGACCTACGATTGCCCGTCGTCGGTGGTCGTAGGAGGACAGGTCTTCCGCAACTACGAAAGCCGCGCGTACGGCCCGGTGTCCCTGGCGCGCGCACTGTCGGTGTCCTGCGACACCGTGTTCTACCGTTTGGGCTACAAGATGTGGAAGCGAGACGGCGCGCTCGTGGGCGAGGGGGCCCAGGAACACGTCGTGCGCACCGCAAGAGGTTTCGGGCTCGGTTCGGCCACTGGCGTGGACCTGCCGGGGGAGGCCGCGGGTTCGGTGCCGGACCGGGCACAGGTGCTGGCCGAGTACGACCAGCGCCGTGACGACTTCTGCCAGCGCGCCGAACAGGGGTATCCCGAGGAACCGGATCGTGGGCGGGCCCGGCTGCTGAAGGCTTACGCGCGCGATTACTGCCGCTCCGGGTACGAGTACAAGGCCGGCGATGCGATGAACACCGCGATCGGGCAGGGCCGCACTCTCGTGACGCCCTTGCAGATGGCTGCCGCCTACGCCGCGATCGCCAATGGGGGCACCTTGGTGACCCCGCACCTGGGCGCCCGCCTGCAGGGAACGGACGAGACGGACATCGAGCCGGGATCGCGGGGCGTCGCGCCGGCGGACCTGAAGACACTCGCCTACGTGCGGCGAGCGCTGGCCACCACCACCGTGGACGGCACCGCCAGCGGCGCGTTCCTGGGGTTCCCGCTCGCCGAGATCCCCGTGGCCGCCAAGACCGGTACCGCGGAGGTGGCAGGTAAGCAGTCCACGTCGTGGTTCGCGAGTTTCGCCCCGGCCGACAACCCGCAGTACGTCGTGATCGTCAACGTGGATCAGGGCGGCCTGGGGGCGGCGACGTCCGGACCGGTGGCACGTGCGGTCTACGAGGAACTCTTCGGAATCAGCCCGTGAGCGCGTCGCTGGCCCCCACGGTGGTGACCCATGCCGGGCGGCGCTTCGATGCCTGGATCCTGGTCTGCGCGGTGTCGCTGAGCCTCGTGGGCATCGCGATGGTCTACTCCACCACCTGGGTGCGGCTGATCCGCGACGGCGATCCCGGTGGCTACTTCGCCTTCCGGCAGATCCTGTTCGTCATCCTTGGCGCCGTGGCGGCCTGGGTGGTCTACCGGCTGGACAGACCCGCGCTCATGGCATTGGCCGTGTTCGGGTACGCCGCCAGCGTCGCCGGACTCCTGGCGGTCCTCACACCGCTGGGCACGACCATCAACGGCACCCGGGCCTGGCTGACGCTGCCAGGGGGCTTCACCCTGCAGCCCGCGGAGTTCGCGAAGGTCTTCGTGGTGCTGCTCGCGGCCCTGTGGCTCTCGGACCGGCGGGGGATGCGCGGGTTGGACGACCCCCCCGAGCCGCAGGCCGTGGTCGGCGTCCTGGCGGCCACCGGGGTGGTGGCCGGCCTGTTGCTGCTGCAGCCCGATCTGGGGTCGGCCCTGGTGACCGGGGCCGCGGTGCTGGGTGTGCTCTTCGTGGCGGGCGTGCGGGGCCGACTCCTGGTGGCATTGCTGGTGGCAGGCGCCCTCGGGGCGATCGGCGCGTATGCCGTCGGTGTCCTCGACGCCTACCAGGTGGCCCGGTTCACGGCCTTCCTCGATCCGGCTGCGGACCCGCAGGGAGTCGGCTACAACGTCCAGCAGGCGCTCATCGCGATCGGCACCGGCGGCGTGCAGGGTCAGGGCCTGCTCGCCGGGGCGCACACCCAAGGTGCCTTCGTGCCCTACCAGTACACCGACTTCATCTTCTCGGCGGTCGGTGAGGAGCTCGGAATGCTCGGGGGGCTGCTGGTCATCACTGGGTTCCTGGTGCTGTTGCTGCGGGGGGTGTCCGCCGCGCAGCGCGCCGACCGCTTCGGAGCCCTGGTGGCCACCGGCATCGTCTGCTGGCTGGCCGCTCAGGGCTTCGAGAACCTCGGGATGAACGTCGGATTGCTGCCGGTCACCGGCGTGCCCCTGCCGTTCGTCTCCTATGGGGGTTCGAGCGTGATCGCCGCATGGATCGGGGTTGGCCTGCTCCTGCGGGTCTCGCGGCACTGATCCGGCCCGGACCCTGCGTTCGCGCCCCCGGCAGGCCTGCCTCACCCTGGAAGCATGACCCCTGTGGATTTCTACTTCGACCCTGTCTGCCCGTGGGCCTGGATGACCTCCCGCTGGATGCTGGAGGTCGAGCAGGTGCGAGACGTCGAGGTGAACTGGCAGGTCATGTCCCTGTCGGTGCTCAACGAAGGCCGCGACCTGCCGGCGGAGTACCGCGACCTGCTCGACCGGGCCTGGGGCCCTGTGCGCGTCGTGATCGCGGCCGAGCAGGCTCACGGCCCGCAGATCGTCGGTCCCCTGTACACCGCACTGGGCACCGCGATCCACATCGACGCGACGAGCGACTACGACCTTGCCATCGCCAAGGCCCTGGCGGACGTGGGGCTTCCGGCTGACCTCGCCGCGGCGGCGCACACCGACCGCCACGATGAGGCGCTGCGAGCCTCCCACCACCGTGGCATGGCGCCGGTGGGCCAGGACGTCGGCACGCCGGTCATCCACGTGCCGGGACCCGACGGGCAGATGATCGGCTTCTTCGGACCAGTCGTCTCCCCGGCACCCAAGGGTGAGGTGGCCGGGCGGTTGTGGGACGGCGTTCTGGCGGTCGCCGGGACGCCGGGCTTCTTCGAACTCAAGCGCAGCCGGGACGTCGAGCCGATCTTCGACTGACGGCGGTGCGCCCCCGGGGTACGTGAACGGGCCCCGTGCCGCTCGTTTCGTACCCTGAGGGGGTGGAGTCCGTCTATCCCCGGCTGGAGAGAATCCTGCCGCTGGTTCGCAAGCCCATCCAGTACGTGGGCGGTGAGCTGAACGCAACCCTGAAGCCGTGGGATGCGGTAGCGGTGCGGTGGGCGCTGATGTACCCGGACGCCTACGAGGTCGGCCTGCCCAACCAGGGCCTGCAGATCCTGTACGAAGTCCTCAACGAGCGCGACGATGTGCTCGCCGAGCGGACCTACGCCGTCTGGCCGGACATGGAAGCGCTGATGCGCGAGCACGCGATCCCGCAGTTCACCGTCGACTCCCATCGGCCTGTGGCGGCCTTCGACGTGCTGGGGGTGTCCTTCGCCACGGAACTGGGCTACACGAACCTGCTGACCGCGCTGGACCTCGCGGGCATCCCGCTGCACAGTGCCGACCGCACCGACGAGCACCCGCTGGTCATTGCCGGAGGGCACGCCGCGTTCAACCCGGAGCCGATCGCGGACTTCATCGATGTCGCCGTCGTGGGGGACGGTGAGCAGGCGGTGCTCGCGATCTCGGACATCATCGGTGACGCGAAGGCCGCCGGCCGGGCCACGCGCCGGGAGCTGCTGGACGCCATCGCCGCCGCCGGGGTGGCCTACGTCCCGTCGAAGTACGAGGTCTCCTACCTGCCCGATGGGCGCATCCAGCGCGTCACCCCTGCGGATGCAGCCACCCCGTGGCGCGTGGCCAAGCACACCGTCACCGACCTCGACGAGTGGCCGTACCCCAAGGCGCCGCTGGTGCCGCTGGCCGAGACGGTGCACGAGCGGGCCTCGGTGGAGATCTTCCGGGGATGCACGCGGGGGTGCCGGTTCTGCCAGGCCGGCATGATCACCCGGCCAGTGCGGGAGCGGTCGAAGGCCACCGTGGCCGACATGGTCCAGACGTCGCTGGCCGCGACCGGTTTCGAGGAAGCGGGGCTGCTGAGTCTGTCCAGTGCGGATCACTCGGAGATCGGCGACATCGCCAAGGGGCTGGCCGACCTCTACGAGGGCACCAACACCGGCTTATCGCTGCCCTCGACCCGCGTCGATGCGTTCAACATCGACCTGGCCAACGAGTTGTCGCGCAACGGCCGGCGCTCCGGGCTCACGTTCGCCCCGGAGGGCGGCAGCGAACGTATCCGCAAGGTCATCAACAAGATGGTCACGGAGGAGGACCTCATCCGCACGGTGGCAGCTGCGTACGCCGCCGGCTGGCGACAGGTCAAGCTCTACTTCATGTGCGGGCTGCCGACCGAGACCGACGAGGACGTGCTGCAGATCGCCCGGATGGCCAAGGACGTGATCCGCACCGGGCGCGAGGTGTCGGGCCGCAAGGACATCCGCTGCACCGTTTCGATCGGCGGGTTCGTGCCGAAGCCGCACACCCCGTTCCAGTGGGCCGCGCAGCTCGGGTGGCAGCAGACGGACGCCCGTCTGGCGTTGCTGCGCGAGGCCATCCGGTCGGACCGGGAGCTCGGCCGGGCGATCGGTTTCCGCTACCACGACGGCCGGCCCGGCATCGTGGAGGGGCTGCTGGCCCGCGGTGATCGGCGCATCGGTTCGGTCATCGAACAGGTGTGGCGCGACGGCGGCCGGTTCGACGGGTGGAGCGAGTACTTCGACTTCGACCGGTGGATGGCCGCGGCGCAGGCCGTGGGGATCGACGTGGACTGGTACACCACGCGGGAACGCGACCTGACCGAGGTGCTGCCCTGGGACCACATCGACTCCGGCTTGGACAAGGAATGGCTCTGGCAGGACTGGCAGGACGCGCTCGACGAGGTCGAGGTGGAGGACTGCCGGTGGTCTCCGTGCTTCGACTGCGGGGTTTGTGACCAGATGGGCACCGAGATCCAGGTCGGACCCACCGAACGCCCGATCCTGCCCATCGTGGGAGTGTCCTGATGGCCGGGCGCACCCCGGACCGTGAGTACATCCCGCCGGTTCAGACCCTGCAGGTGCGTTACGCCAAGCGCGGTCGGATGCGGTTCGCCTCCCACCGCGACTTCCAGCGGGCGTGGGAGCGTGCATTGCGCCGCACCCGGATCCCCATGGCCTATTCCGCGGGTTTCTCGCCGCATCCCAAGGTGTCGTACGCCGGCGCCGCGCCCACCGGTGCGGCCAGCGAGGCCGAGTTCCTGGAATTCAGCGTGGTGCGGGCCATCGACCCGGATGTCGCCCGGGCGGCTCTCGACGCGGCTCTGCCGGACGGTCTGGACGTGGTGGCCATCGAACCGTCGGCCGGGCCGCTGTCGGACAGGCTGCGTGCGAGCCGCTGGCGGATCGAGTGGTCCGGCGACGTGCGGGCGGCGGTCGCGGCGTTCGGGGCCAGCACCAGCGTCGAGGTCGAACGGATCACCAAGGCCGGGCGGCGCACTATCGACGTGCGGGCACTCTGCTCTGACCTATCGGTGCCGCAGCCCGGGGTGCTCGAGGTCACCGTGGCCCACGCCGAGCCGACGCCGCGGCCTGCCGAGGTGGTGAGCGCCATCCGGTCGGTCTTCCCGGAGTTGCCCGACGAGCCGGTGCTCGCGACCAGGCTGGTCCAGGGCGTGCCCGGTGACACAGGGGTCCGGGCGCCCTTCTGAGCTGACGAAGACGGGTCACCGTGCGTGATCGGGGCTCTACGCAGCGCTCATGTGCGATACTGCCGGTAGTCGGGAGCCGATCGGAGCCCGACCGGTGACCGGATCTGCTGCCCGGGCGCATCGCGCCTTATGTGTGCGGCACACAGTCACCGCCGAATGGAAGCTTTGTGTTCGGTCGCGGCCGAACACCTACGAGTGGGTCCGGAGGATTCGCGCGCGAAGGGCGTAGGAGCCCGCGCGCCGATTCTGAGGACCCGGATCGGGAGTACCCGATGGACGATGAGGTCCAGGACAGCGAGCAGTTCAGCGACGGTGGCGAGCGTGCCCGTCGGCGCCGTCGGGCAGCCGGCCGGCCGGCCGGACCGCCCCAGCCCCACCCGCACGAGGCACCGGAGATCCCGGCGGACGAGGAACCGGTGGTGCAGGTGGACCAGGCGCCGGAGACCCCGGCGAACCAGGTGCCGGAGTCAGCAGAGGGCCAGGTGCCGGAGACCCCGGTGACCGAGCCGCCGGCGCTCGAGGCGCCACAGTCCGATGAGGACGGGTCCCGGGACCTCGTGGTGCCGGACGTGAGCATGACCGACCCCTTCCACGTGGGCCCGCTCGAGTCACAGCCGGAACCCGAGGTCGAGACCGACGAGGTGTTCGAACTCGACGAGGACGAGCCGATCATGGCCACGGCCTTCTTCCTGGCCCCGGAGATCGAAATCGAAGAGGTCGACACCGAACCTGTGCCGGCGCGCTCCCGCCAGCGCGGCAAGAAGAGGCCGCCGCGCGATGACGACGGGGGTCAGGGTGACGCGAAGGCCGAGCCGGCCGCCGAGGCCGAGACCGAGGCGGAGGAGTCCAGCGGTGACGACGAGGGTGCCGGCAGCAAACGTCGTCGTCGTCGGCGCCGCCGTGGCGGGGGCGGGGAGACTGCCGACGAGGAGACTGGTACTAAGGACGAAGTCACGTCGGTGAAGGGCTCCACCCGACTGGAGGCCAAGCGGCAGCGCCGGCGGGAGGGTCGCGATGCCGGCCGTCGCCGTTCCCCCATCGTCACCGAGGCCGAATTCCTCGCCCGCCGGGAGAGCGTCGACCGGGTCATGGTCGTGCGGGGGATGGACGACCGCACCCAGATCGCGGTGCTGGAGGACAAGATCCTCGTGGAGCACTACGTCACCCGCGAACGCAATGCGAGCATGATCGGCAACGTCTACCTGGGCAAGGTGCAGAACGTGCTGCCGTCGATGGAGGCGGCCTTCGTCGATATCGGCCGGGGCCGCAACGCGGTGCTCTACGCTGGCGAGGTGAACTGGGAAGGGGCCGGGCTCGAGGGCCAGCCCAAGCGCATCGAGCTGGCCATGCAGCCTGGCGACACTGTGCTCGTGCAGGTGACCAAGGACCCGGTTGGGCACAAGGGCGCCCGCCTCACCAGTCAGATCTCGCTGCCGGGCCGGTACCTGGTCTATGTGCCCAACGGCAGGATGACCGGCATCAGCCGCAAACTGCCCGACAAGGAGCGCAGCCGGCTCAAGAAGGCGCTGCGCGCGGCCCTGCCCGAGGATGCCGGGGTCATCGTGCGCACCGCGGCGGAGGGTGCCACCGAAGAGCAGTTGGCCTCGGACGTGGCCAGGCTGTCAGCGCAGTGGGAGAGCATCACCGAGAAGACCCAGACGGCCAAGTCGCCGTCGCCGTTGTACTCCGAGCCGGATCTGGCCATCCGCGTGGTGCGCGACATCTTCAACGAGGACTTCAGCGAGTTGATCGTGTCCGGTGCCCAGGCGCAGGACACCATCGAGGAGTACGTGGGCTGGGTGGCCCCGGAACTCAAGGACCGTGTGAAGCGCTGGACCGACGCCGAGGACGTCTTCAGCGCCTACCGGGTCGACGAGCAGATCACGAAGGCGCTCGACCGGAAGGTCCTGCTGCCCAGCGGCGGGTCCCTGGTCATCGACCGGACCGAGGCGATGACCGTGGTCGACGTCAACACCGGTCGCTTCGTGGGGCAGGGAGGCAACCTGGAGGAGACGGTCACGCGCAACAACCTCGAGGCGGCCGAGGAGGTCGTGCGGCAACTGCGCCTGCGCGACGTCGGCGGGATCATCGTCGTGGACTTCATCGACATGGTCCTGGAGTCCAACCGGGACCTGGTCGTCCGGCGGCTCGTGGAGTGCCTGGGCCGTGACCGGACCAAGCACCAGGTCGCTGAGATCACCTCAATGGGGCTCGTGCAGATGACCCGCAAGCGCATCGGTCAGGGCCTGCTCGAGACGTTCAGCGAGCCGTGCGAGCACTGCAACGGCCGCGGCGTGCGGGTTCAGACCGAACCGGTGGGCTCGCGGCGCAGGCGCCCGCCGGGGCCGATCCCGGGGGCGCCGACGAACTCGTCGAAGCCCGAGGACGCACCCGCCGAGCCGGAGGGCGTCGCCGAGAACGGCTGAGGGGGCGCGTTGCCCTGCGGAGGGCGCATCGCGTACCCTGATGAGGTGCGCTTCTCGCGCGCATTCCCTCGTGCCTTGTGCCGGAGGGTCACCATGAACGTTGAAGGAGCTAGGGCGTGTACGCGATCGTGCGGACCAGTGGTCACCAGGAGAAGGTGGCTGTTGGCGATGAGCTGCTGTTGAACCGAGTGACCGGCGAGCCCGGCGCTGCGGTGGAATTGGCCCCCGTCCTGCTCGTCGTCGACGGTGACAACGTGACCTCCGACCCCAGCACGCTGTCGGGCGCGAAGGTCACCGCCGAGGTGGTCGAGCACCGCCGAGGCCCCAAGATCGACATCCAGAAGTACAAGAACAAGACCGGCTACCGCCGCCGCCAGGGTCACCGTCAGGAGCAGACCGTGGTGAAGGTGACCGGCATCGAGTTGGGAGCCTGACCTCATGGCACACAAGAAGGGTGCAGCCAGCACCAGGAACGGCCGCGACTCCAACGCCCAGCGCCTCGGTGTCAAGCGCTTCGGTGGCCAGGAGGTCAACGCCGGCGAGATCCTCGTCCGTCAGCGCGGCACCCACTTCCACCCCGGCGACAACGTCGGCATCGGCAAGGACGACACCCTGTTCGCCCTGACCGCAGGGACCGTGGACTTCGGCACCAAGCGCGGTCGCCGGGTCGTCAACGTCCTGGCCTGAAGCCGTCCGCGGTGACGACTTTCGTTGACCGCGTCCTGATCCACGCATACGCCGGGGACGGCGGCCACGGGTGCGCCTCGATCCACCGCGAGAAGTTCAAACCCCTCGGTGGGCCTGATGGCGGCAATGGTGGCCGCGGTGGCGACGTGGTGCTCCTGGTCGATCCCAATGTGAACAGCCTGCTGGACGTGCATCATCATCCCCACCGGCGAGCCGGTAGCGGTCAGCCCGGACAGGGTGGGCACCGCAACGGCGCGTGGGGCGGCGACCTGGTGGTGCCGGTACCGCCGGGCACCGTGGTCCAGACGCCGGCCGGCGATGTGCTCGCGGATCTGCTGGCGCCGGGCGAGCGTTTCGTGCTGGCGGCCGGGGGCCATGGCGGTCTGGGGAATGCTTCGCTGGCGAGTCGCCGGCGCAAGGCGCCAGGTTTCGCGCTGCTGGGTGAACCGGGCGAGCAGACCGACGCGGTCCTCGAACTCAAGACGGTGGCCGACGTCGGTCTCATCGGCTATCCGAGTGCGGGCAAGTCGAGTCTGGTCTCCGCGTTGTCCGCTGCGAAGCCCAAGGTGGCCGACTACCCGTTCACGACGCTGACCCCCCACCTGGGGGTGGTGTCGATCGCGGGCACGACCTTCACCGTCGCCGACGTCCCCGGACTGATCCCCGGTGCCAGCCAGGGCAAGGGCCTCGGGCACGAGTTCCTGCGCCACGTGCAGCGGTGCAGTGCCCTGGTCCACGTGCTGGACTGCGCGACGTTCGAGAGCGACCGCGACCCGGTGGCCGATCTCGAGGTCATCGAGCAGGAACTCCTCGCCTTCGACCCGGAACTGGCGGGACGTCCCCGACTGGTGGCTTTGAACAAGGTCGACGTCCCGGACGGCCGGGAGATGGCCGATATGGTGGCGGATTCCCTGCGCGAGCGTGGCTACGAAGTCCATCCCATCTCCGCGGTCACGCACGAAGGGCTGCCGGCGCTGACGTATGCGATGTTGCGCCTGGTGCTCGCAGACCGTGCCCTGCGTCCCGAACCCGAGGCCCGGGTGGTACTGCGCCCGCAGCCCGTCACGGGTCCCGACTTCGACGTGCGCACGCAGGGGGAGGCCTTCCGGGTGTTGGGCACCAAGCCGCACCGCTGGGTACGGCAGACCGACTTCAGCAACGAGGAGGCGGTGCGCTACCTGGCTGACCGGCTGGCCAAACTCGGGGTGGAGGACCGGCTGGCCGAACTCGGCGCCGTCGAAGGGTCGACCGTGATCATCGGCCCGGAGGACGACGCGGTGGTCTTCGACTGGGTTCCCTCGGTGGACCGGGTGGTTGCCGAGGAGGACGAACAGTGATGGACGCCCGGGCGCGCATCGCGCAATCTTCCCGGCTCGTGGTCAAGATCGGCTCGTCCTCACTGACCGATGCCGCCGGTGGGCTGCACCAGCAGCACCTCGACCAGTTGGTGGCGGCGCTGGTCCGCAACGTGCGGGCAGGCGTGCAGTTGATCCTCGTGTCATCGGGATCCATCGCAGCCGGGACACCGGCCCTGGGTCTGACGAAGCCGCCGCGGGACCTCGCCACGCAGAAGGCTGCGGCCAGTGTGGGCCAAGGCATCCTGCTGGCGCACTACACCGCGCAGTTCGGGGAGCACGGCATCCGTGTGGGGCAGATCCTGCTCACCGCCGAGGACCTCATCCGGCGCACCCACTACCGCAATGCCCAGCGCACCCTGGGCCGGCTGCTGGAACTCGGCGTGCTGCCCATCGTCAACGAGAACGACACTGTGGCGACCGACGAGATCCGGTTCGGGGACAACGATCGGCTCGCCGCGCTGGTGGCCCACGTCGTGCAAGCCGACGGCCTGGTGCTGCTCACCGACATCGACGGCGTGTACGATCGCCCCCGTCCCAGGCGGGTGCATCTCACATCCAGACCGTGACCGGTGCGCAGGACCTGGCTGGCGTGAGTCTCGGGGGCCAGGGGTCCGGGATCGGCCGGGGCGGCATGGCCACCAAGGTGCAGGCCGCGCTCATGGCCAGCGAGGCGGGGATCCCGGTCGTGCTGACCTGCGCCGACCAGGTCTCCCAGGCGCTGCTCGGCGAGGTGACCGGGACCGTGTTCGAGCCGTCGGGTAGGCGCCGTTCACCGCGTCAGATGTGGCTGGCACATGCGACGACAGCGCGTGGCGCCGTCCAGATCGACGCCGGTGCGGTGAGGGCCCTGCGTCAGCGTCAGGCCTCGCTGCTCGCGGCTGGCGTCGTGGGGGTGTCGGGAGGGTTCGTGGCCGGGGAACCGGTGGACATCGTGGGTCCCGACGACGCAGTCGTCGCCCGCGGCCTGGTCGGTTACGACGCCGCTGAGTTCGACCGCCTGGTGGGGCGCACCACCGCCCAGTTGATCGCGGAGTTCGGCCCGGACTACGAACGGGAGATCGTGCACCGCGACGACCTCGTGCTGCTGTGAAGTACCGCTGACCCGTGGCGCTGCGTACGCGAGTCTTGAGAGACTGAGCCCATGAGTCATGCCTCGGCTGAAGAAGTCCGCGCCGTCGGGATGCGGGCGCGTGCCGCATCCGCCACCCTGCGCACCCTGCACCGCGATCAGAAGGACGCCGGACTGACTGCCATCGCCGACGCGCTGCAGGCCCGTTCGGCACAGATCATCGGGGCCAACGACGCCGACGTGGAGGCGGCGCGCGCAGCGGGTACGGATCCGGGCATCATCGACCGGCTCACACTGACCGAACAGCGGCTGGCCGACATCGCGCAAGCAGTGCGTCAGGTGGCGGCTCTGCCGGACCCGGTGGGCGACGTCCTGCGCGGATACACGCTGCCCAACGGCTTGCGGGTGCGGCAGGTGCGCGTGCCGCTCGGGGTCATCGGGATGATCTACGAGGCCCGGCCCAATGTCACGGTGGACGCCGCGGCGCTGTGCCTGAAGAGCGGCAACGCAGTGCTGCTGCGCGGATCGGCCAGTGCCGCCCACAGCAACCAGGTCCTCATCGAGGTCATGCGGGAGGCGTTGGCAGGGACGGACGTCCCGCGTGATGCGATCTGCCAGGTACCCGGTCTCACGCATGAGAGCGTGGAGCACCTCACCCGGTCCCGCGGCATCGTCGACGTGGTCATCCCCCGCGGCGGAGCTGGTCTGATCCAGGCCGTGGTGCGCAACAGCCTGGTGCCGGTGATCGAGACCGGTGTGGGTAACTGCCACGTCTACCTGCATGAGGACGCCCCGCTGGACCGTGCGGTGGAGATCGTGGTCAACTCCAAGACGCACCGGGTCAGCGTGTGCAACGCGGCGGAGACCCTGCTGGTCCATCAGGGAGCCGCTGACCGGCTGCTGCCGGCCGTGCTCGCCGCGCTCAAGGACCGCGGCGTCACGGTGCACGGGGACGAAGCGGCAGCGCCGTACGCCGCGCAGGTGGGCATCCCCTTCCGCCCGGTCAACGATCACGACTGGGCCGAGGAGTTCCTGACCCTGGACATCGCTGTGGGGGTGGTGCCGGACCTGGAGGCGGCAATCGACCACATCGCGCGCTGGAGCAGTGGCCACACGGAGGCGATCGTGACCGACTCCGTGTCCGCGGCCACGCGGTTCGGGGACGCGGTGGATTCCGCGGCGGTGATGGTGAACGCCTCGACCCGGTTCACCGACGGCGAGCAGCTGGGCTTCGGCGCCGAGATCGGGATCTCCACGCAGAAACTGCATGCCCGCGGGCCGATGGGGCTCACGGAACTGACCTCCACGAAGTTCGTCGTCGAAGGTGACGGGCACGTTCGCGCCTGAGCCGGGGGCACTGGGTAGAGTGCCTGCATGGGAAACGCGGTCGTGGTTCTGAGCAACGTCCTGGCCAATACGGAGGGTGAGGAGGGGGAGGCGGCCCACGCTTCGCCGTACGCCTACGGCGCGGTCGCCCTGATCGTGCTCCTGCTCCTGCTGTTCCTCGTCACACGCATCAACGTCGACCGCTGACAATGGCTGCGCGCCGCAGGATCGGCGTCATGGGAGGGACCTTCGACCCGATCCACATCGGACATCTCGCGGCGGCTGCACACGTCCAGCACCACCTGGCCCTCGACGAGGTGGTGCTCGTTCCCACCGGACAGCCCTGGCAGAAGTAGGACCGGTCGGTGACGGATGCGGAGCACAGGTACGTCATGGCGGTCCTTGCCACCGATCGCACCTCCTTCCGGGTCAGCCGGGTGGACATCGACCGGCAGGGACCGACCTTCACCGTGGACACCCTGCGCGACCTGCACCGCGAGTACCACCCGGCCGATCTGTTCTTCATCATGGGATCGGACGCCCTGTCCGGAGTTGCGACATGGCGGGACCCGGATGCCGTCCTCGAGCTGGCGCATATTGTGGGGGTGACCCGCCCGGGCCATCCGAGCAGCAACAATCTGCCCCACGGGGCTGCGACCCTTCTGGAGATACCGAGTTTGGACGTCTCATCGACGATGTGCCGTGAACGTCTCCAGCGCGGACAGCCCATCGACTTCCTGGTCCCGGCGCCGGTGGTCGACTACATCCGCAAGCAACAGCTCTATCGCTGATGCACAGACGAGCCGACGCCTCGGTAGCCCTCCTGCTGGTCGTCATCGCGGCGACGGTGGGGATTCTCGTCTCCCGTCAGCAGCCCGTCGTGCCCCCGCCGGACGACCCGCCGGGGCCCGCCCCTCGCACCCTGCTGGTCCAACTGCGCGACTCCCGGCTCCTTGCTCAGGGGTCCGTAATCATGGGGGTCGAGAAGGACTCGCGCCTGGCGAACCTGTGGTGGACCGGGCAGTGGTGGATCGACCAGATCGGCGTTCAGGAGGTCAGCGCCGCGGAACTCGGTCGCAAACCCGTGCCGTACCTCGTGGACACTGTCCAGAACCAGTTGGGGGTCCGGGTCGATGATGCCTGGGTGCTCGACCGGCTCGCGTTCGCCGGCCTCGTGGACGCGGTGTCCGGGGTCCGGCTGGAGATTCCGCAGGTGACCGTCTACGTCACGGACGATGACACCACGGCCGTGCTGCCTGCCGGGATGCGCACGTTGGCGGGTGCGCAGGCCGCCGATTACGTCCTCGACGCATCGCTGGTCGACGAGCAGGCGAGATTGCAGCGGTTCCAAGCGGTGTGGGATCAGATCGTTCGACGGTTCCCGACCGATCCGGACAAGGCCCGGACCCTGGTGGTCTCCCTCGGCGCATTGTCGAAAGCCACGATGCCGGCCGAGCAGCTCGCAGTCCTCCTCGCCGACGCCCACGACCTGCGGATCACCGGGGACTACGACGAGGTCCAGGTCGCCCTCGACGGGCAGAACGCCGTGCGTGTTCGACCGGCACAGGGAGTGCGCCGGGCCTACGCCCTCGACCCCTTCGCGACCGCCCGGCGCCTGAGCCGGGTCTTCGACGGGTTCGCCGGCCCCGACGAGCCAGTGGCCCGCGTCGCGTCGGTGGTGATCCGTAGCGAGGCGGTTCCTGAGATCCGCTCGCAGCTGAGCACCCGGTCCTGGCGCTCGGCCTGGGGGGGCCGCGCTATCACGAGTTCGACGACGGTGACGGTCGACCCGTCCGTGCCCGCTGCGCAGGTGGTGACCTTGGAACAGGCGCTGGGGATCACCCCGGGGAAGGATCCTGTCCCGCTGGCCGAGGCCAGGGTGGCCGTGGCTGCTGATGCCGCCGACCCTGTGGGATCGTGAGGTCGTGACAATCGCTGCTGACACCAGGGTCCGGGTGGAGCGCGCCGCACAGGCGGCGTTCGGCAAGAAGGCTGCAGATGTGGTGGCCCTCGATGTCAGCGACCACCTGGCCCTCACCGACGCCTTCCTCATCTGCACGGGCGGCAACGAGCGGCAAGTCGACGCGATCGTCGACGGCGTCGAGGACGCCTTCGACGAACCGCCGGTGCGCCGCGAAGGCCAAGGCAAGGGCCGGTGGGTGCTGCTGGACTTCGGGGACTTCGTGGTGCATGTGCAGCATGCCGACGAGCGGGCCTTCTACGACCTGGAACGACTCTGGAAGGATTGCCCGGTCATCGAGGTGTCCGATGTCTGATCCACCTCGCCGGCTGGTGCTGTGGCGGCACGGGCGCACGGCCTGGAACCTCGAGCACCGGTTCCAGGGTCAGACGGACGTGCCCCTTGACGGTGTGGGGCGCAAACAGGCGCAGGCGGCCGCGCGCCTGCTCATCGCTTTGCGGCCGCAGCACATCGTGAGCAGTGACCTCAGCCGGGCGCGTGACACCGCGGCCGCCCTGGCCGCGCGCTGTGGACTCGAGGTGGCCACCGACCCTCGGCTGCGGGAGACCGATGGCGGCTCCTGGGAGGGGCGGCAGCGGGAGGAACTCCTGCGCACCGATCCGGACGCCTACCGCTCCTGGCTGGCCGGGGAGCCGGTGCGGCCCGGTGGCGACGGGGAGGCGCGGGCCGACGTGGGGGACAGGGTGATGGCGGCGGTGCAGGATGCGCTGGTGGGCGCGGACCCCGGCCGCACAGTCGTCGTCGTGACCCACGGTGGCGCTGCCCGCGCGGTCCTGGCCCCCCTGCTCAACCGGCCGTTCGAGCAACTGCGGTTCTTCGGGGTGATGCGGAACGCGGCCTGGAGCGTGTTCCTGGAAACTCCCGACGCGCAGACGCCGTGGAGCGTGCTGGAGTACAACGCCCGCTCGCTGCCGGAGCCGGCGGCGGCCGACGACTAGCAGGGACGTCGGCTAACTGCTGATGTAGGCCTGCAGGGCGTCGCGCTCGGTCTCCAGTTCGGCCAGGCGGGACTTGACGACGTCCCCGATGCTGACGATCCCGATCAGTTCCTCGTCGACGATGACGGGGATGTGCCGGACCCGCTTCTGCGTCATCAGCCCCATCAATTCGGCGGTCGTGGCGCTCGGGTCACAGGTGACCACCACGGCGGTCATGATCTCGCGCACAGGGCGTTGCAGTGCCTCGGATCCGTGCGAGTGGGCAGCCCGGGCCACATCCCGCTCGGAGACGATTCCGGTGACGTGGCGGCCGTCCTCGCTGACCACCGCCGCACCGATCTGGTGCTGGGCGAGTAGCGCCAGCAGGTCGCTCACGGAGGCGTCGGGCGGCACTGTGGCCACGAAGTCGCCCTTGGTCGTCAGGATGCTCGAGATCTTCATGCCGGTCCTTCCACGCCGCTTGGCCATATCGTGCCGTGAAAGGCGGTCCCGTGTCATCCCTGTGCCTGATGCCGGGTGGGGGACGGCGATTCTGTCGGGTACAGTTGTGGGGGTCGAGGGGCTATAGCTCAGCTGGTAGAGCACTTGCATGGCATGCAAGGGGTCTGGGGTTCGAGTCCCCATAGCTCCACTGAACCCCCGGGTGATCCTCGGGGGTTTTTCATTCCTCCGTGGAGATGGCGAGGGGGTCCGGTACCGGTGAGGGTGCTCGTCGTCGGCGACTCGCTGACCTTCCACGGGCCCGACCAGGCACACCCGCCCGGTGACCCCCGACTGTGGCCCAATCTGCTGGCCGCCGACCTCGGTGGCGACGTCGATGTCGCTGCGGGAGTGGGTTGGACTGCGCGCGAGGCCTGGTGGGCGCTCACCCGGGATCCGAAACTCTGGGGCGAGTACTTGCCGCGGGCGCAGGCCCTGGTGATCGCGGTGGGCGGCATGGATGCGCTGCCGGCTGCGATCCCGACCTATTTGCGGCAGGGGATCTCGTACATCCGGCCGGGCTGGCTGCGGCGCCGCGTGCGTGGGGTGTACACGGGGTTCTCGCCGCGGGTGATGGCGGCGCTCGGCGGGCCGCTGCGGCAACTCCCGCAGAGCGCCACCGATCACTACCTGTCCCGGATCGTGCAGGCCGTACGAACCTGGTACCCCGACCTGCCGATCCTGCTGCTGACGCCAAGCCCCCACGACTCGTCCTTGTACCCGACATTGCGCTTCCACCCCACAGCCGTCGCCGCGGCCCGGCGCTGGGCGCAGGCGCACGACGTGGTCCTCGTCGACATCGAGCAGGCCGCGCAACGCGGGCTGGACAACGGCTGGGTGAATGCCGACGGCATGCACTGGGGCTGGCAGACGCACGCCGAGATCGCCGGGATGGTCTCCGAGGCGCTGCGCGCGGCCTCGGTACCCTGATACCGGGCCCTGTGGGTCCGCATCTGACCACCACGCAAGGGGACATTCATGCCGGACCCGGTCGAGTACGACGCCGAGGCCATCCAGGACCGCTGGTTGCCGGTCTGGGACCAGATCGCCCCGTTCCGCTCGGGGCGCCCGGATGACCCGCGGCCGCGCAAGTACGTACTCGACATGTTCCCGTACCCCAGCGGTGACCTGCACATGGGGCACGCGGAGGCGTACGCGCTCGGCGACGTGATCGCCCGGTATTGGGTACAGCGCGGATTCAACGTGATGCACCCCATCGGGTGGGACGCCTTCGGACTGCCGGCGGAGAACGCGGCCATCCGGCGGGGCGTGAACCCGAAGTCGTGGACGTACGAGAACATCGCGCAGCAGCGCGAATCGATGCGCAGGTACGCCTGCTCGTTCGACTGGGACCGCACGCTCAACACCTGCGATCCGCAGTACTACCACTGGAACCAGTGGCTGTTCCTGAAGATGTTCGAGCGCGGCCTGGCCTACCGCAAGGACAGTTCGGTCAACTGGTGCCCCAATGACCAGACGGTGCTGGCCAACGAGCAGGTCGTCAACGGCCGGTGTGAGCGCTGCGACGCGGTGGTGACGAAGAAGAAACTGACGCAGTGGTACCTGCGGATCACCGACTACGCCGAACGGCTGCTGGACGACATGGCCCAGTTGGAGGGCAAGTGGCCGGACAAGGTGCTGACGATGCAGCGCAACTGGATCGGCCGCTCGACGGGTGCGGAGGTCGCGTTCGAGATCGAGGGCCGGGACGAGCCGGTGACCGTGTACACGACACGGCCCGACACCCTGTACGGCGCGACGTTCTTCGTGGTCGCCGTCGACTCCGACCTTGCCGCCGAGCTCGCCGAGGGATCGGGAGTCGAGCAGGAGTTCGCGGACTACCTCACACAGGCGACCAAGCAGTCCGAGATCGACCGGATGTCCGCCGAGCGGCCCAAGACCGGCGTCTTCCTGCACCGCCACGCCATCAATCCGGTCAACGGGGAGCGCCTGCCCATCTACGCCTCCGACTACGTGCTGGCCGACTACGGCACCGGCGCAATCATGGCGGTTCCGGCGCATGACCAGCGTGACCTCGACTTCGCCCGTGCTTTCGGCCTGCCGGTACGAGTCGTCGTCGCCTCCGAGGAGGATCCGGGGCAGACCTGGGTGGCCACTGCCGACGACGGGCCGCACATCAACTCCGGACCGCTGGACGGGTTGGGTACTCCGGAGGCCATCGAGAAGGTCGTGGCGGATCTGCAGGCCGGCGACCGGGGCCGCTCCGCGGTCAACTACCGACTGCGGGACTGGCTGATCTCGCGCCAGCGCTACTGGGGCACCCCGATCCCGATCATCCACTGCCCGCAGTGCGGTGAGGTTCCCGTCCCCGAGGACGAACTGCCCGTTCAACTGCCTGAGCCGGAGGGCCTGGACCTGCAGCCCAAGGGGTCGTCGCCGCTGGGGGCGGCCACCGAATGGCTCAACGTCCGGTGCCCCCGCTGTGCGGGTCCGGCGCAGCGCGACTCGGACACGATGGACACGTTCGTGGATTCGTCGTGGTACTACCTGCGTTACCTCGACCCGCAGCGCACCGATGCACCGTTCGACCCGGTGGAGGCCCGCAAGTGGCTGCCGGTGGACCAGTACGTGGGCGGCGTCACCCACGCGATCCTGCATCTGCTGTACGCGCGGTTCTTCACCAAGGTGCTGCACGACATGGGCATGGTGGACTTCACCGAACCCTTCGCCAGCCTGCTCAACCAGGGCATGGTCGTGATGGACGGCTCCGCGATGAGCAAGTCGCGCGGCAACCTGGTGCGACTGTCCGATGAACTCGCCGAGCACGGGGTGGACGCACTGCGGCTGACGATGGTCTTCGCCGGGCCGCCGGAGGACGACATCGACTGGTCGGATGTGTCGCCCGCGGCCAGCGTCCGTTTCCTGACCCGGGCGTGGCGCCTCAGCGGTGACGTCACCAGCGCCCCCGGCCCGGATCCCGCCGAGGGAGACGTCGGGCTGCGCAGGGTGATCCACCGGCTCGTGCACGAGGCCGGGCAGGCAGTGGACTCGTTCCGCTTCAACGTGGCGGTGGCAAAGGTCATGGAGATGGTCAACGCCACGCGCAAGGCCATCGACTCGGGGCCGGGGCCGGGGGATCCGGCGGTGCGTGAGGCTGCCGAGGCGGTGGCTATCGTGCTGTCGCTGGTGGCCCCGTACACTGCCGAGGACATGTGGGCCCGCCTGGGTCATGAGCCGTCGGTCGCGCTGGCCGGCTGGCCGCAGGTCGACCCGGAACTCGTCAAGGCGCAGACAGTGACTTGTGTGGTGCAGATCGCCGGCAAGGTGAAGGCCCGGCTCGAGGTGGATCCCGATATCGGTGACGACGAGTTGCAGGTCGCCGCGCTGGCCGAACCCGCGATCGGGGCCGCGCTTGCCGGCATACCACCGCGTCGGGTCATCGTGCGGGCGCCGAAGTTGGTCAACATCGTTCCCGGCTGAGCGAGCGTGGGTAAGGATGGTGCAATGCCTTCCATCGCCGTGGTCACCGACAGCACCGCCTGCCTCACTGTCGACTTGCTGAAGCAGTCGGGTCTGACCGTCGTGCCCATCCACGTCGTCGTGGACGGGCGGACCTTCCTCGACGGGGTGGACATCACCTCGGCCGAGGTCGCCGCGGCGTTGTCCCGGTTCGCGACGGTCAGTACCTCCAAACCGACCCCGCTGCAGTTCCTCGACGCCTATGCCGCCGCCGCCGAGGCCGGTGCGGATTCGATCGTCAGCGTGCATCTGTCGGCGTCGCTGAGCGGGACCTACGACGCCGCCCGGCTGGCGGCACGGGACGCCCCGATCCCGGTCGAGGTCGTGGACACCCGCTCGATCGCGATGGGGCTGGGCTTCGCCGCGCTCAACGCCGCGCGGGCCGCACAGGCCGGAGCCGACCAGGTAGCCACTGCCGAGGTGGCCCGTCGCACCGCCGCTGACAGCCAGGTGCTGTTCTACGTCGACACCCTCGAGTTCCTGCGGCGTGGCGGTCGCATCGGCAAGGCCTCGGCCTGGCTGGGCAGCGCGTTGCGCGTCAAGCCGCTCTTGCACGTCGTCGACGGCGAGGTGGCCCCCTTGGAGAAGGCCCGCACCGCCAACCGCGCGCTGGGCCGTCTCGCCGACCTTGCCGAGGAGGCCGCCCAGGGCCGCCGGGTCCAGGTGGCCGTTCAGCATCTGGACGCCCAGGATCGGGCCGAGGGGGTGGCACAGCGGCTGCGCGAGCACCTGCGCACCGACGTCCTGGTCTGCGAGGTCGGCGCGGTGATGGGTGTCCACGTCGGTCCCGGGCTGGTCGCGATCGCCGTGTCGCCCGCGGAGGTTCCATGACCTACCTGTTCGCGGCAGTTGTCGGCTACCTGATCGGGTCGATCAACCCGGCTGCGATCATCGCGCGCATCCGGGGGGTCGACTACCGTTCCGTCGGATCCGGGAACCCCGGGGCGACGAACATCAGCCGTGCGATGGGGCGCAAGACCGGCATTCTCGTGGGCGTCCTCGACGTGCTCAAAGGATTCCTCCCCGCACTGGCCTTCAGCCTGTGGAGCGGTGACATCGTCCTGGCCGAAATCGCTGGATTCGCTGCTGTGTTGGGTCATGTCACGAGTCCTTTCCTGAAGGGCCGTGGTGGCAAAGGGGTGGCCACCTCGCTGGGAGCGATCCTGGCCATCCAGCCGATCTGGCTCATCCCGGTGCTGGTCGTCTTCGGGATCGCCTTCTGGCTGAGCCGCCGCATGGGGATCGCCAGTGTCGCTGGCGCCGTCACCTTGCTGCCAGCGTCGCTGGTGTGGCGCGACGACGACAGCGAGATCCTCTTCGCCGCCGCGATGGTAGGGCTGATCCTCCTCCGGCATCAGAGCAACATCCGCACGGCCATCGCGACCCGTTTCGGGAAGTGAGCCGCGGTGGCCGCTGGCCGGTCAGGCCGGGAGGTCGGCCGGTGGTGATCGGCTCGGCGTGATGTGGGGGATGTCGTGGGCGTCCACCGTGATCGTGTAGTGACCGTGATGCAGGTCGGCGTGACATCGGTCGCAGAGCAGGACCAGGTTTGACACATCCGTCAAACCACCATGGCGCCAATGGAGGATGTGGTGCGCCTGACAGAAGCGGGGTGAGCGACCGCAACGGATACAGCCACGATCGCGGGCGATGAGGGCAGCCCACTGCCAGCGGGTGGCCCGCCGGGCAGCACGGCCAAGTGCGATGGGGACGAAAGTGTCGCCGTGCTTCCGGCCGAAGACGACAGCGGCCGTCGTGGCGCACGTGAGCAGGTCGAACGTAGCGGGTCCGATCGGATGGCCATCGTCCAGCGTGGCCCGGGTCCCGTCGTCGATCTCGTCGACATCGACAAGGATGGACAGCCCGGACACGCCCAGGGGACGGCTGTTGGCATTCGCGGCGGCGACGAGGTCGGTCAGCGCATCTGCCCGCCTCTGGATCGCGGTGCGGTGGTCGTTGGGTGTGCGCGGATCGGTGAACGCTGCCAGCGTGTCGCGAAGTCGGCGGCCCTCGACGGGGTCGAGCCAGCCGTCGATACGGAACATCCCGCCCGGGGTCTCGGAAAGGCTCAAGCCGCGCTTCTCGCGCAGTCGCAGATGCTCCGCGTCGATACTCGCGGGTCCTCTCTGCTGCGAGATCAGGCTGTTCGCGATGGTCCGGAGTTCCGCGGCGTCGACGTGGCTGGCGATCTCTACGAGAGTCGTCTCGAGGGCGGTGAAATCCTCGAGGTGATTCGCGGCGCGGGTGAGTGCGACGACGTGGGCGGTCCCGATGGTGCCCACGCTGTAGGCGTCGTGCACGGCTGGCATCCTCTGCAGGGCCTGGGCGGTCGCCACGATCGCCGAACCCGCCGCAGGGGTCTGGCCTGTGGCAGCGGCGATCATGATGCCGGTCGTACCGGCTCTCAGAACGCGGGAGTCACCGGCCGCGTCAGCGTGAGCGGCCAGGTCGGTCTGTGCCGCGTTCAGTCTCGTGCTCAGCCGGTGCAGGGCCCGCATGGAGGCAATTCGCTCCTCGGCGCTCAGGAGGGAAGGGTCGGGGATGTCGTCGATCAATTCCGAGATGCGGTCATAGACGTCGGGGTGCTCGGTGGGCAGGGAGGCCGCGATCCGGGCGCGGCGCTGCGCCGACCGGGAGATCTCGAAGAACGCCATTTGTCCACCTCCGATCCACTTCGAACAGTACGAATCTAAGGCAGGGGTACGACGCCGACCAGGCCCTCGCCGACTGCTGTGGACAAGCTCGTCGGCCTGTCCACAATCTGGCTAACGCCGTGTCCACGCCGCGTTCAACGAGCGCATGGTGAACAGCATGAACAGTCTGGATCTCGACCGCCGGACACTGGCGATCCTCGCTGCAGTGCTGGCTGCAGCGGTGGGTCTGACGCTGCTGTTCACGCGCCAGCGTCCAGCACCGGCCGCGGCGCCGATCGCGGTGGTCGCGTCGGCCAGCACCAGTCCGTCGGAGCCCATCGCGTCGGGGTCTCCCAGCCCCACCGGCGAGGTAGTGGTCGAGGTGGTGGGCAAGGTGGCCCGTCCCGCGGTCGTCACGCTGCCGAAGGGCGCTCGGGTGCAGGACGCTCTGGAGGCCGTGGGCGGCGCCAAGCCGGGAGTGGACACCAGCGACCAGAACCTGGCCAGGGTGCTCGTCGACGGTGAGCAGATCCGCGTCGGGATCGATCCAGCCCCGGTCGCCGCGCCGACGTCGGCAAGCGGCACGACCGGCGGCCCGGGACCGATCGACATCAACACGGCGTCCCTGGAGGTGCTGCAGGAGATCCCCGGTGTGGGGCCGGTGATCGCCGGCCGGATCGTCACCTACCGGGAGCAGAACGGCGGATTCCAGACGGTGGAACAACTGCTGGAGGTATCGGGGATCGGAGAGGCGACATTCGCACAGATGAAGCCGCTGGTGACCGTCGGCGCTGGTGGCTGACGGGCGTCCTGGCATGTCTATGGGCTGGCATCTGCTTCGGGGCAGCGGGGTGGCTGTGGGCGATCATCCCGGCAGTGGTCGTAGCTGGTCTGGTACGGCGCTGGTGGGTAGCGGCGGCCGGGGCAGCGCTGGTGACCGGCGTCGTCATCGCGGCCCTGCACGCAGCGTCCGTGCAAGCGTCCGCGCTGCCGGCGGGGACCTCGCATGAACTGGCCGTGCGACTGTCCACGTCGCCGCAGATCCGGCAGGGTCTGTCTGGCCCGTGGTGGACCGCCACGGGCCAGATCACCGCCGGTGCGCCGCGGGCGACAGTGAGTGTCGCCGGGGATGGTGCGATCGGGGCGCGCATGGCGGACACGGTCGTCGCCAGGATGACGGTGCAGGAACCCCGGACCCGCGGACAGAGTTCCTCGCTGCGGGTGAGCGGACCGGTGGAGGTCCGGCATGCCGGCGGCTGGCCTGCCCAGGCACGCATGGTCATGCGGCAGGTGTCCGGTGACGGCGACACGGGATGGCTGCTGTCGGGGATGACGCTCGGCCAGGAAGAAGGGCTGTCCGACGGTGCGCGCGAGGCAATGCGAAGTGCCGGGCTGACCCATCTGACCGCGGTGTCCGGCGCGAACATCGCGATCCTGCTGGTGGTGGTCCACTGGCTGGCCGGATGGGCCAGGGTGCCTCGCACGCCCCGCGGCGTGCTGTGCGCGGTGGTGCTGGTGGGGTTCGTGGTGACGGCCGGGAGCCAGCCCAGCGTGCTGCGGGCCGCTGTCATGGCCGGACTGTCGCTGGTGGCCGGACTGGTGGGTGGCAGGCACGCGGCTGCCCACGTGCTGCAGGTCAGTGCGGTCCTCCTGCTGCTGGTGGACCCATGGCTGGCGTTCTCCGTCGGCTTCATCTTGTCGGTGGCGGCCACAGCGGGGCTCATCGCCGTGATCGACCGGGGGCCGCTGGCGGCGTCCCTGGCAGCGCAGATGGCGACGTTGCCCATCCTCGTGGCCCTGGGAGGTGCCGTCGGGCCGCGCACCGTGATGGCGAACGTGATCGCGATGCCCCTGGCGGCGGCCGCACCGATCCTGGGGCTGGCGGCCCTGACCCTGCAGTGGTCCGGCCTGCCCGCTCAAGTGCCGGCAACCGCGGGTCGCTGGGTGTGCGCAGGCGTCTTGAGGATTGCTGAGTGGGACGTGCTGCCGCACCTCACCTGGGTTCCCGGCTGGGGTGGGGTGATCCTGGCTGCTGCCGTGAGTGCGGCGGTCCTTGTCCTGGGACGCCAGCACATCGCACTGGTGTCGCTGCTGCTGGTGGGCGTCGTCGCCGTCACGATCCGGGGGAGTGCGCCATGGCCACCGCCGGACTGGTGGATCGTCGGGTGCGACGTCGGTCAAGGGGACGGCTTCGTCGTGCGATCACAGGGTCGAGTCGTCGTCATCGATACCGGTCCGGACGCCGAGGCGATGGACGGGTGCCTGGCCCGACTCGGCGTGTCATCGATCGACCTGCTGGTGCTTACCCATTTCCATGCCGACCACGTCGACGGCCTGGCAGGGGTCCTGCACGGCCGACCGGTCGCGCAGGTCTGGACGACGCCGTGCCTGGAGCCTGCCGAGCAGCATGCCGAGGCCGTCCCGCTGTTGTCCGCACTGCCGGTGGCCACCCCGTCACCCGGAACCACGGTTGCCGTCGGCAACATGCAACTGACCGTTGTCTGGCCACAGCGCATCATCGAGGCCGGTTCCGTCCCGAACAACGCAAGCCTGGGTCTTATCGTCATCGCCCCGCAGGGACGCGCGGTGTTCCTGGGCGACATCGAGCCGGAGGCTCAGCGGGCGCTGCTTGCCAATTACGACGTGCACGCCGACATCGTCAAGGTTCCGCATCACGGATCGGCGCAGTTCGTCCCCGACCTCGCGGGGCGGGTGGCCGCGGACATCGCGCTCGTGGGCGTGGGCGCGGGTAACCCATTCGGCCACCCGGCGCCGCAGGCCGTGGCGGCCTGGCAACGGGCGGGCGCACGGGTTTTCACGACCGAGGACAACGGGGACATCGCCATCACTGACGCCCGCGAGGTGGTGATCCGGGGGCCCGAACAGTCGCCGCTGGGCTGACTCAGTCGACGGCCAACGAGATCAGGTCCCGCTCGAGGGCGTGCAATTTCTGCGCGGCGTCGAGTTGCTCCCCCTCGCGCAGTCCGCCCTTCACACGTGCGTCGAGGTCTGCGAGCACGGTGACCGCCTGAGCCAACTGCGCTGGTTTCCAGCGGCGCAACTGCGTCCGCAGGGTACGGACCTTCCAGGGCGGAACGCCCACCTGCCGGGCGACATCCGGATCGGCGAGCCCGGGCGGGCAGGCCGACAGGGCGATGAGCTGCCGGACCGACCCTGCCACAGCGGCGACGATCGCCGGGCCGGTGCGGGCCCCGTCCGCCGCGATCTGCGCCTGCCGCAGGCGTTGCAGCACCTCAGCGGGGTGACCGAGCATCACCGCGTCGGCCACCTGGTAGCCGGACAGTTCTGCCACGCCTCGGAAGTACTGCCCGACCACGTCGGCGTCGATGGGGTCGGACTGCGAATCGGAGGTGAGCTGGTGGGCGGCCGACGCGAGGTCGGCGAGGTCCGTCCCGACCGCCTCCACCAACAGGGCCAGTGCGTCGGAAGTGATCCGGCGCTTGTACCGCCTGAACTCGGAGGTCACGAAGTCGTTGAGCTGCCGCCCTCTCTTCAGCGGCTGGCATTCGATCACGGTCTCTGCCCGCTTCTTCACGTCCTTCAGTACCGCCTGTCCGGCCCGGCCGGCCCGGTGGTGCGCCACGACGGGGTTGTTCTCCGCAGCGACGAGCAGGGCGTCGACGGCCTCCCCGAGCGCGTCGGCTTCGGTGACCACGAGGATGCTGCGGGTGCCGAAGAGATCCTCGCCGCCAGCCTCGGCGAGCCGGAGCCGTACGTCGGAGGCCGACCCACTGGTCTCCTCGACGGCAAGGTCCGGGTCGTGCTTCTGCCCCTGCTTGCCCGTGTCCTCGATGGCACGCGCGGACAGGAACGGGTCCGAACCCGTCAGCAGGACCAGCGTCATCGCGGCTCCTCTGACGTGGACAAGGCCGCGATGAAGGCTTCCTGCGGAACCTCCACGCGCCCCACCATCTTCATCCGCTTCTTGCCCTCCTTCTGCTTCTCGAGCAGTTTGCGCTTGCGGGTGATGTCGCCGCCGTAGCACTTGGCGAGCACGTCCTTGCGGATCGCGCGGATGGTCTCGCGGGCGATCACCCGGGAGCCGATGGCGGCCTGGATCGGTACCTCGAACTGCTGGCGGGGGATCAGCGCGCGCAGTTTGGCGGTCATCATGACTCCGTAGGCGTAGGCCTTGTCCCGGTGCACGATGGCGCTGAACGCATCGACGTTCTCGCCCTGCAGAAGGATGTCCACCTTGACGAGGTTCGCGCTCTGCTCATCGGCGGGTTCGTAGTCCAACGAGGCGTAGCCGCGCGTGCGGGACTTCAACTGGTCGAAGAAGTCGAACACGATCTCGGCCAGCGGCAGGGTGTAGCGCATCTCGACGCGGTCCTCGGACAGGTAGTCCATCCCCAGCAGGGTGCCGCGCCGGTTCTGGCACAGTTCCATGACCGTGCCCACGAACTCGCTGGGGGTGAGGATCGTGGACCGCACCACCGGCTCGAACACCTCACCGATCTTTCCGGTCGGGAACTCGCTGGGGTTGGTCACCACGTGCTCGGTGGCGTCCTCCATGATCACGCGATAGACCACGTTCGGCGCTGTCGAGATGAGATCGAGGTCGAACTCCCGCTCGAGGCGTTCGCGCACGATCTCCAGATGCAGCAGACCGAGGAACCCGCAGCGGTACCCGAAGCCCAGAGCCGCGGAGGTCTCCGGCTCGTAGACCAGGGCGGCGTCGTTGAGTTTCAGTGCAGGGCTCCTGTGCCGGGCGTGCTGCGGCGGTGACGGTGTCCCCGACCCGGGACTGCCGCACGTCCTTCACGCCGGTGATGAGATAACCCACCTCGCCGGCGGCGATGGAATCGGTGGCGATCGGCTCGGGGGAGATGACACCGACCTCGAGCGTCTCGTGGGTGGCGCCGGTGCTCATCATCCGAATGCGTTCCCGGGAGTGCAGGGCGCCGTCGACCACCCGCACGTAGGTGACGACGCCGCGGTAGGTGTCGTAGACCGAGTCGAAGATCATCGCCCGCGCCTCGGCGTCCGGCTGGCCGCTGGGCGGGGGGATCTGGGTGACGACCTCGTTGAGCAACTCCGCCACCCCCTCGCCGGTCTTGGCGCTGACCTTGAAGACATCGTGGGGGAACAACCGATGATGTGGGCCAGTTCGGCGGCGAACTTCTCCGGCTGGGCTGCCGGCAGGTCGATCTTGTTGAGCACCGGGATCACCGTGAGGTCGTTCTCCATCGCCAGCCAGAGGTTGGCCAGGGTCTGGGCTTCGATGCCCTGCGCGGCGTCCACCAGCAGCACGGCACCCTCGCACGCGGCGAGACTGCGCGACACCTCGTAGGTGAAGTCCACGTGGCCCGGGGTGTCGATGAGATTGAGCACGTAAGTCCGCTCGTCCGCAGCGGTGAACGGGAGCCTGACGGCCGGGGACTTGATCGTGATCCCGCGCTCGCGCTCGATGTCCATGCGGTCGAGGTACTGCGCGCGCATCGACCGGCCGTCCACGACCCCGGTGATCTGCAGCATCCGGTCGGCCAGCGTCGACTTTCCGTGGTCGATGTGGGCGATGATGCTGAAGTTGCGCAGCAGGTGCTCGGGGGTCTGGCCGGGTGCCGGGGCAGCGCCCGCCGAAGTCGTCACGCTCCTATAGTTCCATTCCCCGCGCGCCCCCGGCGCCGGGGGCGCGATCGTGCCGCGCTATGCTGATTCGGACGCGGTTTCGCGCTGCCTGGCTTCGTTCGGACCGGTAGGCGCCGCCCTCGACGATAGAACACGACAAGGACATAAGAGCACCGTGGCGAACATCAAGTCCCAGATGAAGCGGAACAAGACCAACATCAAGGCGCACGAGCGCAACAAGGCGGTCAAGAGTTCGCTGCGCACCGCCTCGCGCCGGGTGCGCGAGGCGCTCGCGGCCGGCGAGGTCGACCGCGCTCAGGAACTCGCTCGCGAAGCCGGCCGCAAGCTCGACAAGGCCGTGAGCAAGGGCGTCATCCACAAGAACCAGGCCGCGAACAAGAAGAGCGCCCTGGACAAGGCCGTCGCGCAGGCGACCTCCGCCTGATCGCAGGTCCGATTTCTCCGGATGCGCCTGCATCCTTTCGCGGCGGGTACTAGTGTGGCGCGTAACTATCCTCCTAACGCCGTAGCGAAAGGTTCACACCAGTGGCCAACACGACGACAGGGCGTGAAACGCTTGGACAGACGTCCGAGTCCGTCGCTCACATGATCCTCGACCGGGTCAGCGCGACTCCCAATGCCGATGCCTTCCGGGCGCCGACCGCCGACGACTCAAGCTGGTTCTCCCTGACGTGGAAGCAGGCCTACGACGACGCTGAGAAGCTTGCCGCCGGCCTGCTCTCCCTTGGGCTCGAGCACGAGCAGCGCGTGTCCATCGCGTCGAACACCCGGCTCGACTGGATCCTCGCCGACATGGCGGTCATGCTCGCCGCAGGGGCGACCACAACCGTCTACCCGAGCACCGGCGACGCCGACGTGGCGTACATCCTCAGCGACTCGAACACCCGCTTCCTGTTCGCCGAGGACGACAGCCAGGTCGAGAAGGTGCGGTTGCACCGCGACGAGTTGAACATCGAGAAGGTCGTCGTCTTCGACGGTGCCGGTGACGGTGACTGGGTGATCTCCATGGATGACCTCCGCGCACTCGGCGACGGCTACCTGAAGGGCAACCCCGAAGGTGTCAAGGAACGGGCACGCACGGTCAAGGCCGACAGCCTCGCCACCCTGATCTACACCTCCGGCACCACCGGCAAGCCCAAGGGTGTGGAACTGACGCACAGCAACTGGACCTACGAGGGCGCCTTCGTCGAGAGCCTGAACATCATCGGCATCGACGACGTGCAGTTCCTGTGGCTGCCGCTGGCACACTCGTTCGGCAAGGTGCTGCTCGCCCTGCAGTTGCAGGTCGGCTTCGTGACCGCGGTCGACGGCCGCGTGCCGCAGATCGTGGAGAACCTGCCCACGGTGCAGCCCACGTTCATGGCCGCTGTTCCTCGCATCTTCGAGAAGGTCTACTCGAAGGTCGCGCAGACCGCACTCTCCGAGGGCGGCGCGAAGGCCAAGATCTTCACGTGGGCGTTCAAGGTTGGCATCGAGGCCGCAGAGAAGGAACTGGCCGGTGAGAAGGTCGGTGGCGGGCTGGCCTTCAAGCGCAGCATCGCCGACAAGTTGGTCTTCTCGAAGATCCGCGAGCGGCTCGGCGGCCACATGCGCTACATGATCTCGGGCTCCGCAGCACTGTCGAAGGACATCGCGCTGTGGTTCTATGCGGCCGGGCTGCCGATCCTCGAGGGCTACGGCCTGACGGAGACCAGCGCTGCGACTTGTGTCATGCGCCCCGACCGTATCCGGTTCGGCACCGTGGGAGAACCCGCCGCCGGCACCGAGATCAAGATCGCAGACGACGGTGAGATCCTCATCCGCGGTGGCGGCGTGATGCGCGGCTACCGCAACTTGCCTGAGGCCAACGCCGAGGTGTTCCCCGGCGACGGCTGGTTCGCCACCGGTGACATCGGCGAGATCGATGACATGGGCCGGGTGAAGATCACCGACCGCAAGAAGGACCTGGTCAAGACCTCCGGTGGCAAGTACATCGCGCCGTCGGCGATCGAGAGCCAGTTCAAGGCGATCAGTGGTCTGGTCGGGAACATGGTGGTCCACGCCAACGACCGCAACTTCGCCAGCGCGCTGATCACGCTGGACCCCGATGCCGCAGCTGCTTGGGCAGCGGATCACGGCAAGGCGGGCGTCTCGCTCGACGAGATCGCCAAGGACCCGGAGATGCTCAAGGAGATGCAGGCCTCCGTCGATGAGCTCAACTCGCGGCTGAACCGCTGGGAGACGATCAAGAAGTTCGAGATCCTCGACCGCGACTTCACCGTCGAGGAGGGTGAGTTGACCCCGAGCCTGAAGGTCAAGCGCAAGGCTGTCGAGGAGAAGTACCGCGACATCCTGGACGCGATGTACACCTGATCCAACGATCGAAGGGGCGGTGCCTGCGGGCCCGCCCCTTCGATCGTGCCTGGCGGTGCGCTGCGCTCCCGGGTGCGGGTGGTGGGTGGCCCTGGCGTCGCCGGCGGCGTCCAGGTGTAGGCGGGAGTGATACCTCTACCGGGGAGCGATTCAACCGTGCAGTTTCGCTCCGCGGGTGGTGGCCCTGCGCCAGGAGGCGGATACCTCACCGGGAGCGATTCACCGGCAGTTTCGCTCCCGGTGTCCGCTCCCGGGTGCTGCTGGGGTGGCAGTCACCGGGCACAGACGTTGGCACCGGGTGGCACTTCGCGGGTGAGACACTGACCGCGTGCCCGAACTGCCCGCTGGTGACCCCGCGCCAGCAGACGGCGGCCTGCCCGGCGGACTCGACTGGGACCACCCGCTGCGCGCTTACGTCCACGTGCCGTTCTGCACGGTGCGATGCGGCTACTGCGACTTCAACACCTATACCGCCGGCGAACTGGGGGGCTTGCACACCGACGCGTACGTGACCGCCGTGCGCCGCGAGGTCGATCTCGCCCACCGTGTGACCCGCCCGCAGCCGCTGGCGTCGGTCTTCATCGGCGGGGGTACCCCGTCGCTGCTCCCACCCCCTGAACTGGCGCTGCTCATCGGTGCGCTGCGGGACGGCTTCGGGCTGGAGCCAGACGCTGAGGTCACGATGGAGGCGAACCCGGAGAACGTGACCGATCAGGCCCTCGACGCGTGGCTCGCCGCGGGAGTGAACCGGCTCAGCCTCGGCATGCAGAGCGCCGATCCGGCCGCGCTGCGGGTGCTCGACCGTGTGCACACCCCGGGGCGGGCGCAGGCCGCAGCCCGTCAGGCGAGGGCCGCCGGATTCGGGCACGTGTCGCTGGACCTGATCTACGGGGTCCCCGGCCAGTCGTTGGCATCCTGGCGGGAGACCGTTCTGGCGGCTCTGAGCGCAGGTCCCGATCACGTCTCCGCCTATGCCCTCGGGGTGGAGGAGGGCACAGCCCTGGCCCGCCGTGTCCGTCGGGGGGAGGTGCCGGCTCCGGATCCCGACCTTGCCGCCGCGCAGTACGACGCCGCCGACGAGATCCTCAGCAGCCACGGGCTGTCGTGGTACGAGATCTCCAACTGGTCGCGTCCAGGGGCCCGCAGTGAACACAACCTGGGCTATTGGCACGCCGACAACTGGTGGGGTTTCGGGCCTGGTGCCCACTCGCATGTCGACGGCATCCGGTGGTGGAACGTGAAACGGCCGGCCACCTATCAGTCGATGCTGGCCGCCGGCCGCAGCCCCGCTGCCGGGCGGGAGACCCTGGACGACGAGCAGCGCCGCACCGAGTCCGTGATGCTGCAGGTCCGTCTGGCCGAAGGCTTCGACCCCGCCGGCTTCCCACCTGCCCCGGTGGCGGACCTTGTCGGCCGCGGATGGCTGGAGAACGCCGACGGCGCCCGCCTGCGCCTGACCCGTGAGGGCCGGATGCTGGCGGACGCCGTCGTGCGGGTCCTGCTGTGGGATCAGGGCGCCACAGGCTGACCCCGTAGCACCTTGTACGCGTAGGTCTGCGCGATGACGGTGACGGGCACGGCCACGAAGAGGCCGAGGCCGCACAGCAGCGCGCCGACGAACAGGGCGATCCACGTGAGGATCAGCAGCAGCAGCAGGTTGCCGATGTTGTCCTTCACGAAGGAGAAACTCGCCGTGATCGACTGCCATGCACCGAGATCCTGATCGAGGATGAAGTACACGAAGAACGCGCCGAAGAAGGCGACCACCAGACCGGGCAGGATGCACAGAAGCAGACCGATGAAGGTCATGATGCTGAGGATGATGCCAGCCAGGATGATCCGTCCCAGCTTGTTGAAGCTGAGCAGTTCACCGAGCACCAGCGGCCGGCCCTCGGTGAGGGCCAGACCACCACGGGCGAACCCGGCCTGGATCAGGTAGCTCCAGATGAAGCCCACGATCGAGAACACCAGCGAGACCAGCATGGCCGCGAAGCCACTGCCGGACTGCTGGACGACGAAACCGTTCTCGCCGCTGATCACGGTGGCGTCCGGGCTCGTGAGGCTCTGGAACAGGAACTGCAGCCCGTAGATCACAGCACCGACGAGCATGAACACCAACATGGCGATCAGGATCGGGCCGATGTTCTCCGTGAACTTCTTCCAGCCGTAGCCGAACGCATCGCCCACGCTGAACGGCTTACCCGCAGGACCGGGCATGCCGCCGCCGGGGAGGGGTAGCCGCCGGGCGGGTAACCGGGGGAGGAGGTGGAACTGACATCGAGAACTCCTAGTCCTTGTTGGCGACGGCTGCGGTGATCGTGTCGGAGAGCCGGCACTGGCGGTCCCGTGCCCGCAGGGGCCACGCGACGCCGATGTGAGCTGTCTCGGACATGATTTCCTCGCTTGGTCGGATTGCCGGAATTGCCGAGCGGTTCACAGCCTAGTCCGGTCGGCGCGGACGCCGCCGGATTTGCCACATGCGCCGCCGGCGGGTGCTCGCGGCGTGTCAGTCGCCGCTGGGAGCGCCCGCACTGAATACCAGGATCGCGACCATGAATACTGCCAGCAGCGTCAGCGAGATCACCCCGAGGACCAGTCCGGCAGTGGCCGCTCCCGAGGGGCTCCCGGTGTACCGGGCCTGTTTGCGGCCCTGGATGCCCAGCACGATCGCGGCGATGGCCAGTGGTACGCCGAGCGCCGCGCAGAGGAAGGTCAGAATGAGCCCGAGCAGTCCGGTGACCAGCGCGGCCGTGGACTTGGTGTCCTTCTGGGTCCGCGCGGCCGCGAAGCCGGTGTCCCAGTCCGGCGCCGACGCGCGGTCGGGCATTGGCGTGCCCGCCGGTGGTGGCGGAGGCGGTGGGACGTGGGCCCGGAAACCGCCGGAGTCGGCCGGTCCGGGAGGCCCGAAGTCGGGCTGATCCTGCGCACCGCCGTGCCAGTCGCCGCCTCCGGTGTCAGCCATGGTCGCCTCCCGGTGTCGAGGTTAGCGGGGCCAGGAGCGCCGGCGCCACCGCGCGTGCGCACCGTGGCTGTACGTGTGTATTGGCCGTACACTGGCACTCAGGGCAGCAGAGTGCTAATCAGCGACAGTGCCCGTGATGAAGGGTGGCCATGGACGACCGGAAGCTCGAGGTCTTGCGGGCGATCGTGGAGGACTACGTCGCCACGCGCGAGCCCGTGGGTTCCAAGATGCTGGCCGAGCGCCACAACTTCGGGGTGAGTTCGGCCACGTTGCGCAACGACATGGCCGTGCTGGAGGAAGAGGGCTACATCGTCGCCCCCCACACCAGTGCCGGCCGGGTGCCGACCGACAAGGGGTACCGGCTGTTCGTCGACCGGATCGCCCAGATCAAGCCGTTGTCCCCGGCCGAGCGGCGGGCGATCCACCACTTCCTGGATTCCGCCGTCGACCTCGACGACGTCATGCAACGCACAGTGCGACTGCTGGCCCAACTGACCCAGCAGGTTGCGCTGGTCCAGTACCCCACCTTGACCCGCAGCGGGGTCCGGCACGTCGAGATCGTCGGTCTCACGCCGCGCCGCGTCCTGCTGATCGTGATCGCGGACACCGGCCGCGTCGAGCAACGCACGGTGGAGAGCCCGATCGAGATCACCGACGAGGCGCTGCTCGACCTGCGTGCCCGTCTCAACGCGGCGGTGGTGGGCAAGTCCTTCACCGCCGTCGCGGACGCCGTGGGCGTCATTCCGGACCAGACCCCGGCGCAGTACCGCCCGCTGGCCGCCAGCGTGCTGGCCAGCCTGCTCGAGACGGTGGTCGAGCGGCGGGAGGACCGGATCGTGATGGGTGGCACCGCGAACCTCACGCGGTTCGGCGAGGACTACTCCATGACCGTGGGGCCGGTCCTGGAGGCGCTGGAGGAGCACGTCGTGCTGCTGCGGTTGTTGCAGGAGGTGGGCAGCCACGACGACCTGACGGTGCGGATCGGGTCGGAGAACGAGGTGGCGGAACTGTCGTCATCGGCGGTCGTGACCACCGGATACGGTCCCCATTCGCACAGCATCGCGCACATCGGGGTGCTCGGCCCGACGCGCATGGACTACCCGGGCACGATGGGTTCAGTCCGCGCCGTGGCACGTTACCTGGGCCGCATCCTGAGCCAGTAGAAGGAAGACGATGGCAACCGATTATTACGAGACCCTCGGTGTCGCGCGCGATGCCACACCTGAGGAGATCAAGCGCGCGTACCGGCGGTTGGCCCGGGAGTTGCACCCCGATGTCAACCCGGACCCCAGCACCCATGAGCAGTTCAAGGACGTGACCGCGGCCTACGAGGTGCTCTCGGACGCCCGCAAGCGGCAGATGTACGACTTGGGCCACGACCCGCGGGCTGGGGCTCCCGGCTCCGGTGGCGCCGGGTTCGGCACGGAGAACCTGTTCGAGGACCTGATGAACTCGTTCTTCGGCGGTGGCGGTGGGGGTGCCTCCCGTGGGCCCAAGCCCCGGACCCGCCGGGGCCAGGACGCACTGCTGCGTGTCGAGATCGATCTGTCCGAGGCCGTGTTCGGCACCCAGAAGGAGATCACCGTGGATACCGCGGTGGGGTGTCCGACGTGTCACGGCGGGGGCACCGCCGACGGCGCCCAACTGGTGACCTGCCCGATGTGCCGAGGCCGTGGGGAGGTGCAGAACGTGCAGCGCACGTTCCTCGGACAGGTGATGACTGCCCGCGCCTGCCCGCAGTGCCAGGGGTTCGGCAACCTCAATCCGTCGCCCTGCCCGGAGTGCGCCGGGGACGGCCGGGTCCGCACCCGTCAGACGATCGCCGTGGAGGTGCCGGCCGGTGTGGAGACGGGCACCCGGCTGCTGCTCGCCGGCCAGGGGGAGGTGGGGCCGGGCAACGGTCCGCAAGGCGATGTCTATGTCGAGATCATCCAGAAGCCGCACCCGGTGTTCGAGCGACAGGGCAACGACCTGCATGTGCGTCTGAGCATCCCGATGACCGCCGCTGCGCTCGGCACCATGATCCCGCTGCAGACCCTCGACGGTGAGCAGCAGATCGAGATCCGGCCCGGGACCCAGAGTGGCAGCGTGCAGACGCTGCGCGGGCTCGGCGCGGCGAGGCTCCAGCGTTCCGGCCGCGGCGATCTGCTCGTACACATCGATGTGCTCACCCCCACCCGCATCGACGCCGAGCAGCGCGAGTTGTTGGAGCAGCTCGCGGTCATGCGTGACGAGGAGCACGTGGAGGCGACCGTCGCCGAGCACCCCACCGGGCTGTTCACCCGGATCAAGGACGCTTTCAGCGGCAAATGACAGCACCGCTGTTCTACGTGGATCATCTGCCGCGGCAGGGTCAGGTCACCGTCACCGGCGACGAGGCGCGCCACGCGACGGTGGCCATGCGCTTGCATGTCGGCGAAGCGGTCCTCGTCGGGGACGGCCGGGGCGGCCTGGCCGATTGTGTCGTCGGCTCTGTGGACCGCCGGCAGGGGCTGGTGGCGGCGGTCAGGACGCACCGCCACGTGCCGGCGCCGCGAGCCATCGTCGTGGTGCAGGCGGTTCCCAAGGGTGAGCGGGCAGAACTCGCGGTGGAACTGCTCACGGAGTGCGGCGTCACAGCAGTCGTGCCGTGGCAGTCGCAGCGGACGGTACCGGACTGGGGGGACAAGCGGGAGGTCAAGCGGCAGCGCTGGCAACGGGTGGCCCGCGCGGCGGCCAAGCAGTCCCGCCGGGCGTGGATCCCCGAGGTGGCCGAGGTGCAGAAGGGCCTGCCGGTCATACAGGGAGCCGGACTGATACTGCACGAGGATGCCGACGAGCGCCTGTACGACCTCGACCCGCCGCCGGGGCCGGTGACTGTCGTCGTCGGCCCTGAGGGAGGGCTCGATGACGACGAAGTTGAGGGGCTGGTGGCGGCGGGGGCGGTGCCGGTCCGGATGGGTCCGGAGATCCTGCGCACCTCGACCGCCGGAGCGGCGGCCTGCATGTGGTTGAGAGGTTTAGAGATGCGCCTGGGGGCATGACATGATTCCGGATATGGCCTGCATCTTCTGCGCCATCGCGCAAGGTGAGATCCCCGCGACGGTCGTGCGTGAGACCGACACCGTGGTGGCGTTCCGGGACCTCAACCCGGTCGCACCGGTGCACGTCCTGGTGATCCCGCGGCACCACTACCGCAACGTCTCCGAACTGTCAGCCGATCGGCAGGCCGTTGCCGAGGTGCTGACCGTGGTCTCGGACGTGGCGGCCGCCGAAGGGCTCGACGAGGGCTTTCGTGTCGTCTTCAACACCGGTGGCCACGGCGGCCAGGAGGTGGAGCACGTGCACGCGCATGTGATCGGTGGACGGCAGATGGAATGGCCGCCGGGATGAGCCCCTCCGCATCCGCCGGCGCGGTCGTGTCCAGTACCGTCGTCGTCCCGAACACCCATCCGATGGTCGCGCTGCTCGGCGCGAACGATGAGAACCTCAAGCAGTTCGAGCGGGACTTCCCGGAGATCGATGTCCTGGTGCGCGGCAACGAGATCCATCTCTCCGGTGATGTCACGGAGGTCGGTCTGGCCGAGCAGGTGCTGGCCGAGATGCTGTCGATCCTGCGCACGGGCCAGGGCCTGACCCCGGATGCCGTGGAGCGGTCCGTGGCGATGCTGCGCTCGGACCGGTCACTGTCGCCGTCGCAATTGCTCACGGCCAACATCCTGTCCAGCCGGGGCAAGGCGATCCGGGCCAAGACCCTGAACCAGAAGCGGTACGTGGACGCCATCGACCTGAACACGATCGTGTTCGGCATCGGTCCGGCCGGCACCGGCAAGACCTACCTGGCGGTGGCCAAAGCGGTGCAGGCCCTGCAGTCCAAGCAGATCAATCGCATCATCCTCACGCGCCCGGCGGTCGAAGCCGGCGAGCGTCTCGGCTTCCTGCCCGGCACGCTCAGCGAGAAGATCGACCCGTACCTGCGCCCGCTGTACGACGCACTGCACGACATGATCGATCCCGACCGGATCCCGCAACTGATGACCAGCGGCACGATCGAGGTGGCGCCGCTGGCGTACATGCGCGGCCGGACCCTCAACGACGCGTTCATCATCCTCGACGAGGCGCAGAACACCACCGCCGAGCAGATGAAGATGTTCCTGACCCGGCTCGGTTTCGGCTCGACGATGGTGGTGACCGGCGACGTCACCCAGGTCGACCTCCCGGGGGGCACGACCAGCGGCCTGCGGATCGTGCAGAAGATCCTGGCCGGCATCGACGACGTGCAGTTCTGCGAACTGACCAGCCGCGACGTCGTCCGCCACCGACTCGTCGGCGACATCGTGGACGCCTACGGCCGATTCGAGCAGTCACGATGAGCGTTGACGTCGTCAACCAGACGCAGGCAGAGATCGACCTGGGCTCGATCCAGGATCAGGCGCGCTTCCTCCTCGACCGGCTGCGCATCCACCCGGGTGCCGAACTGAGTGTCGTCTTCGTCGATGTCGACACCATGACGGATCTGCACGTGCGGTGGATGGGCGAGCCGGGACCCACCGACGTGCTGAGTTTCCCCATGGACGAACTCACGCCTCCCCGCGATGACGAGGAGCCCCCGGAGGGCCTTCTCGGCGACGTGGTCATTTGCCCGGAAGTCGCGCAGCGACAGGCCGTGCAGGCCGGGCACGAGGTGCGACTGGAGATCGGCGTGCTCCTCACCCACGGCATCCTCCACCTGCTGGGCTACGACCACGCCGAGGCCGACGAAGAGCGCCTGATGTTCGGCCTGCAGCGCCGGTTGCTCGGGGAGTGGCAGTCCGAGGGCGCGTCCTGATGGAGTACCGAGATATCGTCCTGCAGGTTCTGGCCGTGCTGCTGCTCGTGGGTCTGGCCGGACTGCTGGTAGCGGCCGAAGTCGCCATCACGCGGGTCTCCCGCCCACGTGCCGAGGAACTTGTGGAACTCGGGGTGCGCGGTGCCAAGGGGCTGCACATCGTGGTGGAGGATCGTCCCCGGTACGTCAACGTCCTGCTTTTCCTGCGGCTGGTGTGCACCACGACGGCGATCGGCCTCGCGACGCTGATCGGCATGGAGACCGTCAGCGGTCCGCTGTGGTGGCAGATCGGGCTGGCGGTCCTGGTCATGGTCTTGGTCGGCTATGTCGTCACCGGCGTCGCGCCGCGCACTCTGGCCCAGCAACACGTTGAACCGGTGGCCCTGGCCGCGTCCGGGCCGGCGCGGTTCCTGGCCGGGATGCTGGCGCCACTGACGTCCTTACTCATCCTCATCGGCAACGCCATCACGCCCGGCAAGGGGTACCGCGAGGGGCCGTTCGTCAGTCAGGCCGAACTGCGGGAACTCCTGGATCAGGCCAGCGCGAACTTCGTCATCGAGGACGAGGAGCGACAGATGCTGCACTCGGTCTTCGAACTCGGCGACACCCTGGTGCGGGAGGTGATGGTGCCCCGCACGGAGATGGTATGGATCGAGAGCACGAAGTCCCTGCGCCAGGCGCTGTCGCTGGGGCTGCGCTCAGGCTTCAGCCGCATCCCGGTGATCGGGGAGAACCTCGATGACGTGGTCGGCGTGGTGTATCTCAAGGACGTGGCCCGGCGTTCGTTCGAGAACCGCAACTCCGAGCGCAGCGAGCGGGTCGACGCGGTGATGCGGCAGGCGCATTTCGCACCCGACTCCAAACGTGCCGACGACCTGCTGCGGGACCTGCAGGCGGCGCGCGTGCACATGGCGATCGTCGTCGACGAGTACGGCGGCACTGCCGGGCTGGTCACCATCGAGGACATCCTCGAGGAGATCGTGGGGGAGATCGCCGACGAGTACGACACCGCAGAGACCCCCGACGTGGAGGAACTGGCGGGCGGGCGATACCGGATCAACGCGAGACTGCCGGTGGACGACCTGGCGGAACTGGTACCGGTTGCCGTGAGCAGCGGGGCCGACGAGGTGGACACCGTGGCGGGGCTGCTGGCGCGCCGGCTCGGGGTGGTTCCAATCCCCGGCACGCACGTGGACATCGACGGCTACCGGCTGACCGCGGAGCGGGCCGCCGGCCGCCGCAACCGGATCGGCACCATTCTGGTCGAGAGGCTGCCGGAACCGCAGGAGGACCGACGATGACCCCGGAGGACGAGAAGCTGGTGGCACTGGCCCGCGCGGCACGTGCCCGCATCCAGGCCGCGCAGGGCGCAGCGGTGCGTGATGACACCGGGCGCAGCTATGCCGGTGCCAGCGTCGCCCTGCCGTCGTTGCAGGTGAGTGCGCTCGACCTCGCCGTGGCGCAGGCGGTCGCCGCCGGGGCCACCGGGCTCGAGGCCGCGGTGGTGGTGGGTGGAGACGCACCCGGACTCGACGGGGTGCGCGACCTCGGGGGCACCGCGGTGCCCGTCTGGCACTGCGCCGCCACCGGTGCGGTCGTGGAGGAGTTGTCGACATGAGCAGGTGCGGTTTCGCGGCCATCATCGGGCGGCCCAACGTGGGCAAGTCCACCCTGACCAACGCGCTGGTGGGTCATCGCGTGGCGATCACGTCGTCCCGGCCGCAGACCACCCGCCACACCATCCGGGGCATGTTGAACATCGGTGAGGACCAAGTGATCCTCGTCGACACCCCCGGGATCCACCGGCCCCGGACCCTGCTGGGCCGCCGGCTCAACGATCTGGTCCTGGGCACCCTGACCGAGGTGGACGTGGTGGTGGTGTGCCTGCCCGCCGACCAGCGGATCGGCCCGGGTGACCGCTTCATCGCCGAGCGCCTGCAGGACCTGCGGCAGCAGAAGATCCTGCTCGCACTGACGAAGGCCGACGCCGTGCGTCCCGACATGGTGGCGCAACGCCTGCTGGAGGCGGACGCGTTCACCAGCGAACTCGGCCTGGAGATCGCCCACTTCGTCCCCGTCAGCGCCCTCGACGGGGCCAATGTCGCGGAACTGGCCGGGGTGCTCGCCGCCATGATGCCCGAGGGTCCGCACCTTTTCGGCGACGAGATCAGCGACCAGCCGGAGCGGGTGGTCGTGGCCGAGATGATCCGGGAGGCAGCCCTCGAACGGCTGCACGACGAACTGCCGCACTCGCTGGCTGTTGACATCGACGAGATGGGCCTGCGCGAGGGGCGGGCCGCGGACGACCCGCTGATGGACATCTACGCGACGATGTACGTGGAGCGCGACAGCCAGAAACCCATCGTGCTCGGCCGGCGCGGGCTGCAACTCAAGCAGATCGGAGCGCAGGCCCGCACCAAGATCGAGGCGCTGCTGGGCACCCGGGTGTACCTCGACCTGCACGTCAAGGTGGCCAAGGACTGGCAGAACAACCCGGGGCAGTTACGCCGGCTGGGTTTCTGACTCTTCGTCGTCCTCGAGTTCGGGGATGAGTTCGTAGCGACGGGTGTACACCTGGGCGAAGGCCAGGACGGCAGCGGCCACGGGGATCCCGATCAAGGCACCGATCGGCCCGAACAGTGCCGCACCGGCGATCACCGAACCGAACGCCACCGCCGGATGGATGTCCATCGTGCGGGCGCTGATCCGCGGGGCGAAGTAGTAGTTCTCGATCTGCTGGTACACGGTCGCGAAGATGATGACCCACACGGCGTCGAGCGGCTGGTCGGACAGCACCGCGATCAGCCCGGGCAGGGCCACCGCCAGGTACGTGCCCACCGTGGGGATGAACTGGCTGATCAAGCCCATCCACAGCGCCAGTGGCAGCCAGTAGTCCAGGCCGATGATGATGAAGAAGAGCCCGGAGAACAGTGCCGAGATGCCGGCCAGACCGAGCCGGGAGATCACGAACCCGCCGGCCTTGTCCGTGGCGATCTGCCACACGTCGTGGAAGACGGCCTGCTGCTTGGTGGGCAGCAGGGACGCCACATGCTTGCGCAGCCGCGGTCCGTCGGCGGCGAAGTAGAACGCGAACAGCAGCAGCGTGAAGCCCTGGAAGACGACCCCGATCGCCGAGCTCAGCACCCCGAGCACACCGCCGGCGGCTTGGCTGGCGAACTTGCCCACGGTCTGCGGCGTGAGGTTCAGTTGATTCTTGATGGTCGCCGGGTCGAGACCGAGGTTGAACCGGGCGTTGAGCCAATCGATGACGTTCTGCACGATCGACGGGGCGGCCTGTACCAGCGACGTGATCTGGGAGGCGAACAACTGGCCGAAGGCGACGAAGAACACCGCGGCGAACACCCCCAGCATGATGAACACGAACATCGTGCCCAGTCCGCGCGGCCACCCCCAGCTGTCGTGTAGGCGGGTGACGATGGGGTCGATCGCCAGGCCCAGCAGCCATGCCAGCAGCAACAAGAAGAGGAAGTCCCCCAGGGCCTTCCACGCCCACAGGAACACCATGAACACCGCCAGCAGGACGATCACGCCCAGAGCCGAGCGCCGGACCCAGCCCGGATCGAGCCGGACCTGCACCGTCGGCACCTTGTCGTCGTGTTCAGCCACGAGCCCCACCGTACCCACGCTGCACACGATTGCGGTGGTGGCGCGGCACAATGAAGCGTGGCCACCCGCATCGAGGACGTTGCCGTGGTGCTGCGTGCCTACCCGCTGGGGGAGGCAGATCGCATCCTCAGCCTGCTCACCGAGGAGAACGGCGTGGTGCGGGCCGTGGCCAAGGGCGTCCGCAAGCCGTCGTCGCGGTTCGGGTCCCGCTTGCAGCCGCTGAACCACGTGCACGTCGTGATGTACGCCGGGCGCAGCCTTGCCACGATCAGCGCGGTGGATTCGGTGCGGTTGTACGGGTCGCTGATCGCCGGGGACTACGTCCGCTGGTCGGCAGGGCATGTCCTGGCCGAGGCGACCGAACGGCTGGTCAGTGAGGAGATGGAGCCGGCGAGGCCGCAGTACCGGTTGCTGATCAGCGGGCTGGCCGCCCTGGCCGATCAGCAGCGCGACCCGCGGTTGGTCATCGATGCGTTCCTCCTGCGCTCGCTGGCGACCGGGGGCTGGGCGCCGAGTTTCTCGGATTGCGCCCAGTGCGGTGCCCAGGGCCCGCACCCGTGGATCCACCTGGCCTCCGGCGGTTCGGTGTGCCAGGACTGCCGGCCCGCCGGCGCGGTGTCGATCAGCCCGGCGACGTGCGCCTTGCTGGGAGCGCTGCTCAGCGGTGACTGGGACCTGGCCGGGCGGGCGGGAACGACAGCCCGGCGGGCGGCGTCCGGCGTGGTGGCCGCGTACCTGCAACTGCACCTCGAGCGGGATCTGCGGTCGTTGCCCATCGCAGACAAGGCATGGTTGTCGGAACTGTCCGTGAAGCTCACCGCAGAACAGGATGTCGTCGCGTGAAGATCCCGCCCCCGCACGCCAGTGGTGCCACGCCGCCGCCGCTGACCCCCGATCAGATCCCGCAGCACGTCTCGTTGGTGATGGACGGCAACGGCCGCTGGGCGCAGCAGCGCGGGTTGCCGCGTACGGCGGGGCACGAGGCGGGGGAGGCGAGTCTGCTGGACTGCGTGCACGGCGCGCTGGAGTTGGGCATCCCGTGGTTGTCCGCCTATGCGTTCTCCACGGAGAACTGGAAGCGGTCGCCGGAGGAGGTGCGCTTCCTCATGGGTTTCAACCGCGACGTCATCGCGCGCCGGCGCGACGAGATGAACGAGATGGGCGTGCGGGTGCGCTGGGCTGGCCGCCGGCCGAGACTGTGGCGCAGCGTGATCCGGGAACTGGAGATCTCCGAGCAGATGACGGCCCACAACGACCGGCTCACGCTCACCATGTGCGTCAACTACGGCGGCCGGGCCGAGATCGCCGACGCGGCGGCGGCAATCGCCCGCGATGCCCGCGCCGGGCGGCTGGATCCCGACCGGATCACCGAGAGGACCGTGGCCAGGTACATGTACCAGCCGGCGATGCCGGACGTCGACCTGTTCGTGCGCAGCAGCGGCGAGCAGCGCACCAGCAACTTCCTGGTCTGGCAGTCGGCCTACGCCGAGATGGTGTTCGTGGACGCGCTGTGGCCCGACTTCGACCGCCGGCACCTGTGGTACGCCTGCGAGGTCTACGCCGCGCGTGAGCGCCGGTACGGTGGCGTCCCCCGGCCCCCGGCCTGAGGCCTCACCCCGGACGGTCGCTGCTGCTGGGGGTGACCAAGGGGCAGTCCTGGTGGTCGGCCACCTGTGCGGCAGTGTCGAGCAAGCCCTGGAGCAGGTCGTCCTCGGGGGCCGACTCGGTGAGGGTGTCGACGGGTATAGGTGTGGTCTGGCTGCCGGCGGCCGCCCGGCGCACCGCGGGCTCGGCGTCGAGGGTGAAATACAGCGCGTCCACCGGGTCGCGCTGTGGGTCCCAGGAGATCAGCGGCACCTGGTCGAAGGCGTAGGCACGGGCGAAGTACGTCAGCACCGGTGCCTCGACCACCAGCGTCGCTATGCGGCAGGGGTTCAACTCCTCCTGCAGTCGCTGATCCACCTGCAGCGACTCGTTGCGCACGGAGAACGCCCGCAACCCGTAGAACTGGTAGGCCTCGAACGGGGTGGGGCTCACCTCGCTCATGGCCTTGCCGAGGGTCTCGGCCATCGTCGCCACGTTGACCGGGTCGAACCAGACATAGGGTCCTTGACCTCGGGGTCGCGGGGGCTGGCGATCCGGCTGACGTCGTCGGTGAGGTCCACAGCCTGTTCCTCGGGCAGGTCGCGCACGGCTGCGTCGACCCGCGCGTCGAGGCCCGGGACGTACACGAACAGGTCGGCGTCGCTCGTGGCGACCTCGTCGGCATCGATGCGTTCGACCTGCGCGCCGTCGCCGCCGACCTGTTCGGCCAGCCACGCTGACGGGAAATCGACGGCTGCCACCCGCAGCGCGGGGGGAACCCCGGCGGATGCTGTGGGATCTGCACCGTCAGCCACTCCCCGGGTGCATCCGGCCAGCGCGAGGGCGGCCACCAGGCCTGCCACCAGGGGCGCGGGCCTCATCCCCGGCCGGAGGCGCGCAGTGCGGCCGCGCCGAAGACCAGACCCACCGTGACCACGCGCATGATCCGGGAGCCGCCGGGCAGGACCGGCCAGGACAGGGCCACCAGCCACAGCAGGAACAGCCCGAGGATCACCAGCAGGATGCTGCCGATCGCCGGCGGTAGCAGCAGGCCGGCGACGAGCAGGGCCGCCATACCGATCACGACGAGCGCGCGGGGAACCCGGTTGAGCGTCTGCAGGGGGCCGCGGCTGAGGTCCTCGAAGCGGGTGCGGGCGTCCGAGGGGGGCTGGGGACGGCTGTGGCTCATGCGTCCATGGTCGCGCACGACTGCGCGCGGACTGCAGGTAGGGAGTGTGCGGACCGGGCCGGTGGGGCCCCTCGGTAGCCTGGAATGCGTGCCTATCGATCGTGTGGATTCCGTCGTCAACCTCAGCAAGCGCCGCGGGTTCGTGTTCCCGTCCTCGGAGATCTACGGGGGCACGCGCTCGGCCTGGGACTACGGTCCGCTCGGCGTGGAGCTGAAGGAGAACATCCGCCGTCAGTGGTGGCAGTCGGTCGTGCGCGGTCGCGACGACGTCGTCGGCCTGGACTCCTCGGTGATCCTCGCTCCGCAGGTGTGGGAGGCGTCGGGTCATACCCAGGCCTTCGTGGATCCGCTGACCGAGTGCAAGAAGTGCCACAAGCGCTGGCGGGCCGACCAGTTGATCGAGGCGGACGAGGAGAAGCACGGACGCCCCCCGGAGAACGGACTCGGCGACATCGTGTGCACCAACTGCGGCACGCGTGGCGAGTTCACCGAGCCCGCGACTTCAACGGCATGCTGCGCACCATGGTCGGCCCGGTGGAGGACGCTGGAGCCCTGCACTTCCTGCGCCCCGAAACGGCCCAGGGGATCTTCGTGAACTACCTCAACGTCCTGAACACCTCCCGGCGAAAGCCCCCGTTCGGCATCGGCCAGACCGGCAAGTCCTTCCGCAACGAGATCACGCCGGGCAACTTCATCTTCCGCACCCGTGAGTTCGAGCAGATGGAGATGGAGTTCTTCGTGCAGCCGGGCACGGACGAGGACTGGCATGAGTACTGGTTGCAGAACCGGTGGGACTGGTACACCGATCTCGGGATCGACCCGCAGAACCTGCGCTTCTTCGAGCACCCCCAGGAGGCGCTGTCGCACTACTCGAAGCGCACTGTGGACATCGAGTACCGCTTCCGGTTCGCCGGTTCTGAATGGGCTGAACTGGAGGGCATCGCCAACCGGACCGACTTCGACCTGCGGACGCACTCCGAGCACTCCGGCACGGACCTGACCTACTTCGACCAGGCCACCGGCGAGCGCTACGTCCCCTACGTGATCGAGCCCGCCGCCGGGTTGACCCGCTGCGTGCTGGCCTTCCTGCTCGACGCGTACGCCGAGGACGAGGCGCCGAACACCAAGGGCGGCGTGGACAAGCGCACGGTGCTCCGGTTCGACCCGCGGCTGGCTCCGGTCAAGGCCGCGGTGCTGCCACTGAGCCGGCATGCCGACCTGTCGCCGAAGGCCCGCGACCTCGCCGCGGCGCTGCGCAGGCGGTGGAACGTCGACTTCGACGACGCGGGGCAGATCGGCCGCCGGTACCGGCGGCAGGACGAGATCGGCACGCCGTACTGCGTCACGGTCGACTTCGACACACTGGAGGACGAGGCCGTCACCGTGCGCGAGCGGGACAGCATGGTCCAGGAGCGCATCGGCATCGATGCGGTGGAGTCGTGGCTGGCGCAACGCCTGCCGGCGTGCTGAGCGTCGCCGGCACGACGCTGGCCGCCCCGGTGGTGCTGGCGCCGATGGCCGGCATCACCAACCGCGCCTTCCGCCGCCTGTGCCGGGAGTACGGCGCGGGCCTGTACGTCAGCGAGATGGTCACGTCCCGCGCCCTGCTGGAACGCAACGCCGAGACCCTGGCGATGTGCAGCTTCGACGACGAGGAGTCGCCGCGCTCGATCCAGCTCTACGGGGTGGACCCGGACGTGATGGCCGCGGCGGTGCGGATGGTCGCCGAGGACGACATGGCCGACCACATCGACCTCAACATGGGATGCCCGGTCCCCAAGGTCACGCGCAAGGGCGGGGGAGCGGCGCTGCCGTGGAAACTCGACCTGTTCGCCGCGATCGTGCGGGCAGCGGTTCGCCACGCCGATGGCCGCCCGGTCACGGTCAAGATGCGCATGGGCATCGACGACGACCACCTCACCTACCGCGACGCGGCTCGCATCGCAGCCGATGAGGGTGTGCACTGGGTCGCCCTGCACGCCCGGACCGCTCAGCAGATGTACTCCGGGCAGGCGCAGTGGGACGCCGTCGCGAAGCTTGGTGCAGGACCTCGCGCCGCTTCCGGTACTGGGCAACGGCGACATCTGGACCGCCCAGGACGCGGTCGAGATGATGGCAACGACGGGGTGCGCCGGCGTGGTCATCGGCCGGGGCTGCCTGGGCCGGCCCTGGTTGTTCGGGCAGTTGGCGCACCGGCTCGCGGGAGCTGCGGCCGTACCGGATCCGACGGTGTCGCAGGTGTGCGACGTACTCCGCAGGCACGCGGGACTGCTGGTGGAGAACTTCGGCGAGCACAAAGGCTGCCAGGAGATCCGCAAGCACATCGCGTGGTACTTCAAGGGCTACGCGGTGCGCCAGCACCTTCCGACTGGACCTGGCACACGTGAGTTCGCTGACCGAACTCGACGATCTCCTCGGCATGGTCGCCGAACGCGGACCCGGAACAGGTGCCACCGCCGGACGTGCTCTCCGGCCCGCGCGGACGGACCTCGCGGCTCAAGCAGGTGGCGCTGCCCGAGGGGTGGCTGGACAGTCGCAGCACCGGCGATCGAGGAACGCGAAGTGGTGGCCGGGGCCCGGAACTGGCGGTGAGCGGCGGCTGAGGGTCTGGCGGCGCGGTTTGTCCACACGCGAACAGACTCATACACAACCTTGAGGCCCGATCCGCGCCGCGTCTGCCACACTTGAGCACATGTCCGCCCCCGCTCTTCCGCTGCGCACCGCCACGCGCACGCGTACCCGGCCGCGGACCACCAAACGCTCCCGTTTCGTGGGCTTCCTCGTCGTCCTGATGCTGCTGGCAGTGGTGGCCGTGGTAGCTGACGCCCTTCTACGCGGGTTGGCGGGTGATCTCCTCCGGCGCTGTCGACGACCGGCGCGCCACGGATGCGATCGTGGTGCTCGGTGCGGCGCAGTACAACGGCAAGCCGTCGCCGGTGCTCGAGGCCCGCCTCGACCATGCGAAGGTCCTCTACCGGCAGTCCGTCGCACCACGGATCGTGACGGTGGGCGGGAAGCAGCCGGGTGACCGTTTCACCGAAGCCGGCGCCGGGGTCATGTACCTGACCCGCAACGGAGTACCTGCCACAGACGTCTCCGCGGTGACTGTGGGTCACGACACCAAGGACAGTCTGCTGGCGGTGGCCAGGATGGCTGACCGTGAGGGGTGGCGCAGCGTCACGCTGGTGTCCGACCCGGCACATATGGCCCGCGTCGCGGCGATCGCCAAACACCTGGGCTTCCAGGCCCACCTGAGTCCCACCCGCAAGGGCGACGGCACCGTGCTGACCCCGGAGTACGTGGCACGGGAGACCGCCGGACTCCTGGCGTTCGAAGTCGTGCAGCAGTGGGACACCCCTGCGCCGCTGGACTGAGATGACCCGCTACGGCCCCCAGGACCACGAGCGGTTCGTCGCCGAACCGCGATATGCCGGGCGCAGTGACTTCGCCCGCGACCGGGCACGCGTGCTGCACAGCGCGGCGCTGCGCCGACTGGCGGCCAAGACCCAGGTCCTCATGGCGGGGCAGGACGACTTCCCGCGCACGCGCCTGACCCACACGCTCGAGGTGGCGCAGATCAGCCGTGAACTCGGCGCCTCCCTGGGGGCCGATCCCGACGTCGTGGACACAGCCGGCCTGGCCCACGACCTCGGGCACCCGCCCTTCGGCCACAACGGGGAGGCGACCCTCGATGCCCTCAGCGCGGACATCGGTGGGTTCGAGGGGAACGCACAGAGCATTCGGGTGCTGACCCGTCTGGAGTTCAAGGTGCTCGCCGAGGGCCGCAGCGCAGGGCTCAACCTGACCCGCGCGAGCCTGGATGCGGTGATCAAGTACCCGTGGCCCCGCCGGGATGGCAGCACGAAGTTCAACGTGTATGCCGAGGACCGGGAGATCTTCGACTGGGTGCGGGAGACCGCCCCGGGGTCCCGCCGCTGTTTCGAGGCGCAGATCATGGACTTCGCCGATGATGTGGCCTACTGCGTGCACGACCTCGAGGATGCGATCGTGTCGGGGGCGTTCTCCCCGCCGGATCTGGGGCGCGCGGATGTGGTCGAGAAGGTGGTGGAGGCGTCCGCCTCCCTCTACGCCCCTGGCACCCCCCCGGGGGATCTGCTAGCCGCTGTCGGCCGGGTGGTGGGCCTGGACGCCTGGCCGCCGGACCACGACGGCTCCGCGCGCAGTCTGGCCGGGTTGAAGAACATGACCTCGTCGCTGATCCGCCGGTTCTGCACCGCAGCGCAGGAGTCGACCCGGGCCCACCATGGCGATCAGCCCCTGACCCGCTACCGGGCCGACCTCGTGGTGCCGCCCAGCACGCTGGCGGAGGTCGCGGTGCTCAAAGCGATCACCTACGTCCACGTGATGGCTGACAACGAGTCCCGGTACGCCTGGGAGCGAGAAGTCGTCACAGACGTGGTGAGGGGTCTGCTCGCCGGGCGCCGACCGTTGCAGACCCCGTTCCAGCAGGCCTGGGAGGCGACCGCGGATCCCGGGCGAAGGCTGCGGCTCGTGATCGATCAGGTGGCCTCCCTCACCGACCTGTCGATCGTGCGCTGGCGCGAGGAGCTGGCCTGACTCGTGGGGGTGCGGCGACGCTCCGGCGGGCCGTCCCGGAGTGCGCGCTGGGTGCAGCGGGGAGCGATCGAACCGGTCCGCTGGCTGCCGCGGGCGGGGAAGAGTGCGCGCTGGCTGCAGCGGGGAGTGATACGTACGTTGGGGAGCGATCGAACCGGTCCATATGGCTCCCGCCCTGAGGCAACTCTCCCGCCTTGGGCTGCGGTGGTCCCGGAGTGCGCGCTGGCTGCAGCGGGGAGTGATACATCCGGTCCGCTGGCTGCCGCCGGTGTCCGGGGGGGGGGGGGGGGGGGGGGGGGGGGGGGGGGGGGGGGGGGGGGGGGGGGGGGGGGGGGGGGGGGGGGGGGGGGGGGGGGCCTGGGGGGGGTCCCGGAGTGCGCGCTGGGTGCAGCGGGGAGTGATACGTACGGTCCGCTGGCTGCCGCCGGTGGCCCGGAGTGCGCGCTGGCGGCAGCGGGGGGATAATCCGGTCCTGGGCGGCGGCCCGGAGGCGGGGGCGGGGAGTGATACATCCGGTCCGCTGGCTGCCGCCGGTGGCCCGGAGTGCGCGCTGGGTGCAGCGGGGAGTGATACGACCGGTCGGCTGCCTGCCGCCGGCGGGGGAAGAGTGCGCGCTAGTTGCAGCGGGGAGTGATACGTACGTTGGGGAGCGATCGAACCGGTCTTTATCGCTCCCGCCCTGAGGCAACTCTCCCGCCTTGGGCTGTGGCGGTCCCGGAGTGCGCGGGCGCCGGCCCCAGAAGGGGTCAGCGTGGCGCGCCTGTGGGTAACGCCGGGCGCGGGGACGAACCCGACGTACGATCGGCCTGTGGCACGCATACTCCCGGAGGACATCGCAACGGTCCGGGAGCGCGCTCGCATCGATGAGGTGATCTCCGACCAGGTGACCCTCAAACCCGCCGGCGGGGGATCGTTGAAGGGCCTGTGCCCGTTCCACGACGAGCGCAGCCCCTCGTTCCACGTCACGCCGGCCAAGGGCCTGTACCACTGCTTCGGCTGCCAGGCGGGCGGCGACGTCATCGACTTCGTCATGAAGACCGACATGGTGACGTTCTCGGAGGCGGTGGAGAAACTCGCCGCCCGGTTCGGGGTGACCCTGCGCTATGCGGAAGGCGGGTCGGGCCGCACGAGTCAGCAGGGGCAGCGGACGCGGCTCATCGAGGCCAATGCGGCCGCGGCGGAGTTCTTCCGGACCAACTTGGAAGCCCCGCAGGCCGCTCCGGCCCGCGAGTTCCTCGGGCAACGACTCCTGGACCCGGTGCCGTTCGGCGTGGGATTCGCGCTGCCCGGCTGGGACAACCTGGTGAGGCACCTGCGGTCCAGGGGCTTCACCGACAACGAGATCGTGATGGGCGGCCTGGCCCTGCGAGGCAACCGCGGGCCGTACGACCGCTTCCGCGGCCGGATCGTCTGGCCGATCCGGGACCTCTCCGGGGAGGTCGTCGGGTTCGGCGCCCGCCGGATCATGCCCGACGACGACGGACCCAAGTACCTGAACACGCCGGAGACGCCGGTGTACCACAAGTCGCAGGTCCTGTACGGCGTGGACCTGGCACGCAAGCAGATCGCCCGCAGCCAGCAGGTCGTGATCGTCGAGGGGTACACCGACGTCATGGCCTGCCATCTCGCCGGGGTCGACACTGCCGTGGCGACCTGTGGCACGGCCTTCGGCGAGGATCACGTGAAGATCCTGCGGCGACTGCTGCTCGATCAGGACGAGCATCGCGGCGAGGTGATCTTCACGTTCGACTCCGACGAGGCCGGCCGCAAGGCCGCACTGCGGGCGTTCGATGTGGACCAGAAGTTCGTCGGGCAGACCTTCGTGGCGGTGATCGACGAGGGCATGGACCCCTGCGACTTGCGGATCGCGCGTGGCGATGAGGCGGTGCGCGACCTCGTCAGCAGCCGGATCCCGCTGGCCGAGTTCGTGATCCGCTCGAAGATCGACGGCTTCGATCTCGACAGCGCCGAAGGACGGACGAACGCCGTGCGCGCCGCAGCGCCGGTGATCGCGTCGATCCCCGACCGGATCCTGCGCACGGAGTACGTGCGACTGCTGGCCGGTTGGACGGGGGTTGAACAGGCCCAGGTGGGAGACGCGGTCAGGAATCAGGGCGGGAAGAAGTCCACCGCGCCGGGGCTGCCCACTGGTGTGGCGCCTGTGGACGACCGGGACCCAGCAGGATCGGTCGAACGCGAGGCGCTCAAACTTGCGCTGCAGTACCCGGAACTGGTGAGCCAGTGGTTCCCCAGTGTGCGTGCGGCTGCGTTCACCGGGCAGGTCTACGGCCGGGTCTATGCGGCCGTGGCGGCGGCCGGTGGGCCTCCGGAGGATGCAGACGAGCAATGGATCACCCGGGTGCTTGAGAACTGCCCGGACGACGAAGTCCGCGCCGGCGTTCGGGCCCTCGCCGTCGAGGCGCCCCGCCAGTTGTTCGGCGACGACCATGCCGCAGTGGATCCGCGGTTCACCGAGAACGTGTTCTCCCGCCTGCTGGAACTCGACGCCGGCCGGCGGCTGCGGGAGGCGAAGGGGCGGCTGCAGCGGATCAACCCGGTGGAGTCCGAGGACGAGTACCGGCGTGCCTTCGCCGACGTCCTGGCCCTCGAGCAGTACCGCCGCGGGCTGCGGGAGGTGCTGGTGGGCGGCTCATGATCCGCAGGGTGCCGGCGGAGGTGAAGCAGCGGGCAGCCGGTGAGAAGGCGCTCGCCTGGGCGCCGGTGGCCGGCGACTGGATCGTGGCCACCAGGGACCGGTTGTTCCTGCCGCTGGCAGAGCCACTGGCCTGGGACGAGGTGATTCGCGCGGCGTGGGACGCCCCGGTGATGCAACTGCAACTGCCCCAAGGGCCGTACCGGCTGGTCCTGGAGAACCCTGGCGCGATCCCCGAGGTCGTCAACGAGCGGGTCAAGGCCAGTGTCGTGATCCAGCACCACGTGCCGCTACAGGGGGACCTGGGCGTGCGCATCGTGGCGCGCCGGCGCCCGGGCGCCTCGGAGGTGACGTGGCGGGTGAGCTTCGACGCCGGACTGGATCCGCGGGACCCCGGCCTGCGGGCAGCGGCCGACGCCGCACTGGCGGAACTGCGCGCCACGCTGGGATTGTGAACCCCTGCACGCCCGCGGGCCTCACCCGCGGCTAGCATCTGGCCATGACGCAGGATCCGCACGACAACCTCCCCGAGCCCAGCGGTGCCACGCAGTACGAGCAGGAATGGCTCGAGCCGCAGGTCCAGACCTACGACGTCGCGGGGGTGTTCGCCAGGGCGATCACGACCGTGGCGGTCCTCACCGGCGTTTTCGGCCTGATCATGCTCATCTGGCCCGGAGCCACCGTGCGGGTCGTGGCGATCCTGTTCGGGCTGTGGCTGATCCTGTCCGGCGTCGTGATGCTGGTGCAGGCGCTGGCCTCCCGGGGTAGCGGGCTGCTGCGGGTGCTGCTGGGCGTCGGCGGGTTGCTGTCACTGGTCATCGGCGGTGTCTGTGTGGTCAACGGCGACGCGTCCGTGAGGATTCTGGGCCTGTTCGTGGTGATCGGATGGATCGCCCACGGCCTGGCCTACCTCGTGGTCGGCATCCGCAACAAGTACTCGCCCAGCCGCAGCTTCTACCTGTTCTTCGGCATCTTGCAACTGGTCCTCGCCGGGTTGGTCATCGCCTGGCCCAACGAGACCGTCACCGTGCTGGTCAGGGTCATCGCGATCGGCCTGCTGCTCACCGCCGCGTTCGGCCTGTGGGCCGCCCGCCAGGTGCGCAAGGGTGCCGCCGGTCAGGGGAACATCGTCGTGATCGAACAGCAGTAGCCGTGCTGCTGCTCCATGAACCGCCCCTGGTCGAGGAGTATGTGCGGCTGCGGCGGGAGTCCGGCCTGACCCCCCGCACCCCCGAGGAGGCCAAGCCCGCACTGCAGAACTCCTGGGCCTGGGTACATGCCCGCATCGATGATCAGGCGGTGGCCATGGGCCGGGTGATCGGTGACGGTGGCTGGTACTTCCACATCGCGGACATGGCCACCCTCCCCGCGTATCAGCGCCGCGGCCTCGGGCGGGCGGTCCTGCAGGCTCTGCTGGACCGCATCCACGAAGCGGCCCCGGGCACGCCGTGGGTCACGCTGTTCGCCGACGCACCCGGGGTGCCGTTGTACCGGAGCATGGGGTTCGTACCCAGCGGGTGCCAGGGGATGGAACTGGCCCGGCCGGAGTCCGCGATGATGGACCCATGGATGCCGCCGACCTGACCCTCGCCGAACAGATCAGCCTGCTGTCGGGAAGTACGTTCTGGCGCACCGAGCCGTTGGCCGATCGCGGCGTGCCGAGTGTCATGGTCAGCGACGGCCCCCACGGGATGCGGGCGCAGACCGGCGACGGGGAGCACCTCGGGCTGCTCGGCAGCGCGCCGGCCACCTGCTTCCCGACGGCGGCGACCCTTGCGAACTCCTGGGACCCCGAACTCATCGAGCAGATCGGCGCGGCGGTCGGCCGGGAGGCGCGGGCGCTGGGCGTCAGCGTGGTGCTGGGCCCCGGATTGAACATCAAGCGGCACCCCCTGTGCGGACGCAATTTCGAGTACTTCTCCGAAGACCCCCTGGTGGCCGGGGTGCTGGCCTCGGCGATGGTCCGTGGCATCCAGAGCCAGGCGGTCGGAGCCTGCCTGAAGCACTTCGCGGTCAACAACCAGGAATCGCACCGCTTCGTCGTGGATGCGATCGTCGATGAGCGGACACTGCGTGAGATCTACCTGGCCGGGTTCGAGTACGCGGTGACCACCGCTCGGCCGTGGACGGTGATGGCCGCCTACAACCTGCTCAATGGCGAGTACTGCTGTGACAGCAGCGCCCTGCTGACGTCGATCCTGCGCCGCGAGTGGGGCTTCGACGGATTGGTCATGAGCGACTGGGGTGCCGAGAACGACCGGGTGTCCGGCGTGCGCGCGGGCATGGATCTTGAGATGCCCGGCAACGGTGGGGTCTTCGACGGTGCGGTTGCGGCCGCCGTCGAGGCAGGCGCTCTCGAGTCCGAGCGGGTGGAGGTGTGCGCACAGCGGGTCCTCGCTCTCGTCGAGCGCAGTCCGCGCGGCCCGGCCGCCGCTGCCGACTTCGACGCCCACGACGCACTGGCCCGGCGGGCGGCTGCCGAGAGCAGTGTCCTGCTGGTCAACGACGGGCTGCTGCCACTCGCTGACGGCCGGCGGATCGCGGTGGTGGGAGCCTTCGCCGACCAGCCCAGATTCCAGGGCTCCGGCAGTTCGCTGGTCAACCCGACCAGGGTGACGACGGCCCTGGATGCCTTCGCCGAGCGCGGTATCGAGGTGGCCTACGCGCCGGGCTACGATCCGCAGACCTCGGCCGTCGATGACGGGCTCATCGCCGAGGCCGTCGCGGTCGCCCGGTCCGCCGACGCCGTGGTCCTGCTGGCGGGTCTGCCCGGCGCCTACGAGAGCGAAGGATTCGACCGCGACGACATGCACCTGCCCCGCCAGCATGAACGCCTGATCAGCGCGGTCTGTGGGGCCAACCCGCGCACGGTCGTCGCCTTGTCGAACGGGGCGCCGCTGGAGATGCCATGGGTGGGTGAGCCGGCGGCTATCCTGGAGTGCTACCTCGGGGGCCAAGCCAGCGGCGCAGCCCTCGTGGACGTGCTGCTCGGCGAGGTGGAACCCGCGGGTCGCCTGGCCGAGACCTTCCCAGTGCGTGCGACCGATGTCGGCAGTGATCCGTTCTTCCCCGGTGAACCTCATCAGGTGCAGTACCGCGAGGGGCTCAGCATCGGATACCGCCACTTCACCACGACCGGGATCGAGCCGCTGTTCGCGTTCGGCCACGGCCTCGGGTACACGAGCTTCGAGCTGGGGGAGCCCACGGCGCCGGCGGACCTGGCACCCGATGAGTCGCTCACGGTGACGGTGCCGATCCAGAACGCCTCGGAGCGTGCCGGCAGCACGGTTGTGCAGGTGTACCGGCACGACCGCACCGGCCGGGTCACCCGGCCCCGCCGCGAACTCGTGGGCTTCGCCAAGGTCCACCTCGACGCCGGACAAGCGCAGGAGGTGGAGATCACGGTCCCGTGGCGCGGCTTCGCCTTCTACGACGTCGCCACGCACGGATGGGCCGTGCCTCGGGGCACCCATGCGCTGGAGATCGGCTTCTCGAGTGAGGACATCGCGCACACCTGCCTGGTCGAGGTGGCCGGGGACTTCACCGGTCACCATGCCGACGAGCCGCACATCGCCTACTCCGTTGACTCCTTCGAGCGCCGCCTGGGCCGTGCGATCCCACCCGCGCGCCCGGTGCGGCCGTACAGCAGGGTGTCCACGATCGGCGAGATCTCCGGCAATCCGCTGGGCCGCCTGGTCCGCACCGCGGTGCTGCGGTTCAGCGGGTATCACGACGAGCAGGACCCCACGACGGCAAAGATGATCGAGCGCTCCCTGGACGAGATGCCGCTGCGCGGGGTCGCGCTGCTCGGTGGGGGCAAGGTGAATCTGGGGACTGTCGACGGCCTGGTGGACCTGCTGAACCGGCGGCCTGACCGGATGGTGCTGCGGCTTGGGCGCGCCCTGATCGCGATGCTCCCGGGTCGCTGACGCACCTCACTGCGGAGGTGGCCCCAGCCGCAAGGTGACGCGGGCGCCGCCGTTGCTGGTGTGCGCGACGATGAGGGTGCCGCCCGCAGCCTCGACAAATTTGCGCACGATGGACAGCCCGAGTCGCGTGGAGCCCACCACCTCCTCGCGATCGGACAGGTCGAACCCCGGTCCCTCGTCCCAGACGGTGACGTCGACCAAGGCGTCGTGCGCGGTCACCGCGATACCGAATGCGGTCCCCTCGGGGGTGTGCAGGAAGACGTTCTGGAACAGGATGTCGATGGCTGAGGCGAGGTCGTCGGCGGTCAAGCGCACCAGCAACGGCGACCCCGGGACCTCCTGCCCGAAGGTGCGGCCCTGATCTTCGGCGAGCACCCGCCAGAACTGCATGCGCTCGCGCACGACGGCAGTGGCGTCGCATTGCGCCTGCAAACCCTCGCGAGCGGTGCGGCGGGCGGTCTTGATGATTTCGTCGACCATGCGGTGCACCCCGTCGAGGTCGTCCTGGAGGCGCTCGCGCACGACGGGATCGCTGACCCCGTCGACGTCGACGGACAGGACGGTGAGGGGGGTGCGCAACTGGTGGGCCAACTCCGCGGTGTACTCGCGCTCCTCGGCCAGCAGTTCCTGCACCCGCCCTGTGAGCCGGTTCAGCGCGATCCCGACGTGTTCGATCTCGATGATGCTGGAATGTGGTGCCCGGGCGGTGAGGTCGCCGGCAGCGACGGCGTTCGCGGTCACCTCCAGGTCGGTGAGGGGAGCCACGGTTCGGCGCGCCAGCCACCAAGCTGCACCGCCGGCGATCCCGAGCAGCATCAGGGACACCCCGGCCAGCGCCGCCAGTCGCGGCACCAGCCCCTCTCGCACCTCGTGCGGCGTCAGGGACACCAGCACCACGCCGAACTCCTCGTCGAAGTACGCAGGGGTCGTCACGTACCCCCAGCCATCGACGAGGTCGGAGGCGCTGCCACCGCGCATGGCCGACTGCACCGCCCGTTGCGCCTGCGGGGGATTCGGGCCCTGCACCTCACCTGCCGGGGAGATCAGCGTGACCTTCCCGGGCGCGTCGGTGTCCGGCTCGATGAAACGGTCGCCGCGGTCACCGACCTGCTGCCACTCGTTGGCCACCGAGCGGGCTTGCGCGGCGGCTCTGCTCAACTGGTCGGACTGCACGATGTCCCGGGCCGCGAGCCCCAGCGGTACGAGCAGGGCGATCAGGGCGCACGCGCAGACACCGAGCCCGAAAAGGATGAGGCGACGGTACATTCACGCGGTCCCGGCAGTGTCCTGTGCGTCCTCCAGCATGACGCCCACGCCCCGATGCACGTGCAAGAACCGCGGGGAGTCCACGTCGTCACCGAGTTTGCGTCGCAGCCACGACAGGTGCACGTCCACCGTGCGCGCGCTGTCCGTGCGCTGCCATACCTCGCGCAGGAGTTCCTTGCGGCTGATGACCCGGCCCGGGTTGGCGGCCAAGTAGGCGAGGACGTCGAACTCGAGCCGCGTGAGGTCCAACGGCCTGCCGTCGATCTCCGCGGTGCGTCGCGCCGGGTCCACGCTCAAGCCACCGACGGTGAACCGTACGCGACTTGCGTCGTCGTCGGTCGCCCCCGCCCGGCGCAGCACGGCCCGGAGGCGTGCCTCCAACTGGGCGGGGTCGTACGGCTTGACGACGTAGTCGTCGGCGCCGGCATCGAGGAGTTCCACGATGAGACCCTCGTCGTCGCGGGCGGTGGCCACGATCACGGGCACGGTGGTGGCCGCCCGGATCATGCTCAGCAGCTGCTCGCCGGTGATGTCGGGGAGCCCCAGATCCAGGATGACCGCCTCCGGGTTCTGCGTGAGCAGGGATTGCAGACCGGTCAGGCCGTCGGGAGCGGTGTCGACCGCGTGGCCCCTGGCCAGCAGGGCCCGGGTCACCGCCGTCCGGATCCCCGGATCGTCCTCGATGAGTAGAACGTGCACCACGCCTCGCAGACTACGCGCCGACCGGGGCGGACCTCGCACCTCGCGGCCAGCGGCCGACGGGGTGCTGCCGGCCATGGGGCGCCACGAACCATCCGTCGAGTCCCGCGTCGCCGAGCCAGCGGGGTCCGTGCGTGCCGGCGACCATCGCGGCCGTAGCAGCCGCATTGGCACCGGCAGCAGTCGCAGCCAGCACGCTGACGCTGGTCCACGGGCACGCGGCCGGCTTGCCGGTGCGCGGATCGATGATGTGATGGCCGCCCTCCCACCGTCGGTGACCTGTGCTGCTGGTGGCCAGTCCGGCGTCGTCGATCTCCAGGGAAACCGCATCAACGCCTGGGACGTCGGCGTCAGCTGCCACCACCCAGGGCGTGGCCGGGCTGACGACCCGGAGGTCGCCTCCCATGTTCGCCACCGCGTCGAGACCGGTGGAGTCATGGGCGACCGTGGCCAGCCGGTCCGCCAGCCAGCCCTTGGCCACGGCGCCGAGGTCCAGAGCCGTCCCGGGCGGGATGCGCACCTGCGCGCCGGTGCGGCCGCCTCGCACCTCGATCTCCCGCCAATCGCCGGCGGCCCCTCCGGGCTGGATGCCGGAGTCCTGGCCGGCCCACGTGTCGTAGCCGGCTGCCACGACGGCACGACCCAGCAGCGGATCCACGAATCCGCCGGTGGCACCGGCCGCCTCCAGGGCCGCGGTGAGCACCTCGACGAAGTACCATGCCACCGGTGTCCAGCGGCCCGCGTTCCGGCTGACCGCGGAGGACGTCGAGTCGGGACGGAACCGGCTGGCCAACAGGTCCAGCGCGTCGACCTCGTCATGCAAGAGCGAGGCCAGCCACCGGGTGAGGGCCGGCGTCGGCTCAGCGCGTAGCGACAGCCACAGTTCAGTGCGCCATGTGCGGTAGCACACGCTGGTCTCGGCGGTCATGCTCCCAGCGTGCCGGGCCGTCGGTTCAATGCGCTGCCACGTGCGCGTCAAGCCCCGAGCGGTCGCCTTGACATGGACTTAACATGTGCTTGCCACCGGGTGGGCACGCAGGCGACGCACACTGGTGCCATGCGGACATTCATCGTCTGGACCGTCGCAGTGGCTCTGAGTCTGGTGCTGGGCGTGGCTCTCTACGCCACGAGCTTGCGGGGGTCCAACGCGGGGTTCCAGCAGACGCTGGTATCGCCGCTTCCCACGGCCACGGTTGTCAAGACGGAGAAGAAGATCGTGCGCAAGCCCCCCAAGGAGACTGTGGTCTACGTCCCGCAGCCGCAGGCCGTGGTGCCGTCGTCGGCCGCACCCGCGGTGAGCGGCGACGACCACCAGGACGACAGCGACGACGACTGATCAGAAACGGAGGGCCGGCCCACCGCGGTGGTGGGCCGGCCCTCTCGTGTGGTCAGGAGCGGCGGGAACGGTGCTTGCGCTTGGCCTTCTTCCTCGCGGGGGCGAACGAGGGTGCCGCCGCGATGGACGCGGACGCGGCGACCCGGCCGGAGCGGTGCACGATGAGTGCCCCCCGGGTGGAGGCCCGGCTGATCTGCTGGGTCGGAGCCTGTGCCACGCCGACCACCCCGGCGGGTTCGGTCGGGACTGCGGCTTCGGCCGGAACGGCTGCCACCATCAGGCCGGAGCCGACGAGGGTGGCGGTCGAAGCGGCAATTGTGCGGGTGCGTTTCCTCTGCGTTGTGTGCATGACTCCACGGTGCAGGGAGGTCGTGTTAGCGCGCGCCCAGCGCAACGTCAAGAACGCGCTGATGCCTTGTCACCCAGGCAGCCACCCGACGCGGCCCGCCAGCACGGCATAGCCGATGAAGGCAACGGCGTCGATCAGGGCATGGGCGATGATCATCGGCATCACCCGTCCCCAGCGCTTGAACAGCCAGCCGAACAGCAGGCCCATCACGACATTGCCGACGAATCCGCCGATGCCCTGGTACAGGTGGTACGACCCGCGGATCACCGCGCCGGTCACGATCGCAGACGGCCAGCTCCAGCCCAGTTGTCGCAATCGGTGCAGCACGAAGCCGAGGACCACGACCTCCTCGACGACGGCGTTCTCCAGTGCGCCGAGTACCAGGACCGGAGTGCGCCACCACTGATCGGGCAGCCCTTGCGCGGCCACGTTCAGGTTGATGCCGGCCCGGTAGGCGATCAGGTACCAGACCAGGCCCGTGCCGCCGATCACCGCGGCGAGCACGGCCCCGCGCCCGAGATCGCGCCCGGGTTGAGAGCCGTCCACGCCCAGAGTGCTCAGGCTCTCCCCGGAGCGCCTGAGCAAGTAGGCCACCAGCCCGACGATGACAAGTGCGAAGCCGATGCGCAGCAACTGCAGCGTCAGGTCGAGCAGCGGCCGCGGGGAGGCCGAGGGATTGAGTGTGGCTGTCTGATCGGCCAAGGGCACGCCGCTGGTCAGATCGGCGATGAAGTCGACCACCGAGAAGACGCCGGCCCGGCCCAAGGACAGACCGAGCACCAGCAGGATCTCGGCGAAGAGATAGCTGCGCGCAAGGCCAGGCTGCTCACCGCTGCGCATGTCGGTCAGGGTACTGGTCAGCCCTGCGTCGAGAATCCGGGCACGAAGGTGTCGACGCAGCCTGCCGCGCCGCTATCGACTCCGATGGCGAACGCCTCGAGGCGTTCATCGGCGGTGCCGTGCGCGTCGGGGTCGTTCCACGGCACGCCTTCGGGATCCGCGACCGAGACCACCGCGGCGGCGGCCTGGTCGGCGGCATCTGCGCCCAGTAGGCCCTGTTCGTCGGCCCACCCGGCCCAGGCCCCCGCGAAGCAGTCCGCTTGCAGTTCGGACTCGATCGTGAGGGGGAACTGCTCGCTGAGCCCCAGGCGCCCGAACTCGTGGGCCAGGATCACCGCGTTGGCCATATCCCCGAATTCCTCGTAGTAGGGGACCATCAGGCCGGGCTCGTCCCACGCGATGTAGTCGCCGTCGCTCTGCGAGCAGTACACGGCGTTCTCCGGACCCACCGGCTGGCCGCCGCAATCCGGGCCGTCCTGCTCCGGCGGGTAGTACGCGATGAACTCGCCCGGGTCGGTCCACTCGATGCCGAACTCGGCGGGCAGGGTCTCGATCCAGTACTCGTTGATCGCTCCGAGTGCCAGATCCATCGCCTCGTCGTACGCCGCGAAGTCGAACTCCTGCGTCTCGCCCTCGGCCTTGAAGGAGAACGAGGTCCCCGACGGCGCAGAGGTGGGGACAGCGCCGGTCCGCTCGCCGCCGGCCGGGACTGTCGCCTGCTCCGGGACCGCGGGTGTTCCTGGATCCGACGGGGTGGTCCCGCCGCAGCCGGCAACCAGGACCAGCGCGGCGACCATGGGGGTGAGCAACTTGATCATTGGAGAAACGGTAGTGCCGTCGAGGTGTTCATGACGTGCGGCGAAGGTGGCTCCCGCGACTGGACTCGAACCAGTAACCGTCCGATTAACAGTCGGATGCTCTGCCAATTGAGCTACGCGGGAATCTTCCCTAGCGTACCGATCGCCCGTCGTGGTGCTTCCCCCGGGGCGCGCAGTCACGCTATCCGGTGCGTGTGCATGGGTCGTTCGGTTGGTCGGTGCGCCGGGGAGGTTGCGGTTCGGCAACGTCAATGATCGAGGCACGTTTTTGTGGTGTGGAGTCCAGTCGCCTTGGGTACTGTGATGTCACCTGATTCATATCGAAAGGGATGCACCCATGATTGTTCGTCGTATCACCGCCAGTGCCGCTGGTCTGGCGCTGGTAGGTACGGCTTTCGCTGCGGCTCCGGCCATGGCCAAGCAGAACACCACCACGCTCAAGCTCGACAGCAGGCTTGGTCTCCGCGTTCAGCGCCGTCGGGGTGACCCCGTCGGCCGTCAAGCCCGCGAAGCTCAGCGGAACCACCATCAGCTTCCCGGCCAAGCTCAAGGGCAAGACCATCACCCACAAGGGTGGCCTGAAGCTCACCACCGCCGCCGGCTTCGTGTCGCTGGAGAACATCGTCATCAACTACAAGACCGGCAAGGCGACCGCCGATGTCGGCAACCCGGTGACCCCGGACCCCCTGAACATCAAGAACATCCTGGTGATCAAGGGCGGCAAGAACAAGATCGCCAAGAAGGGCACGTGGAACAACGCCACCGCCAGCCTGAACAAGAGCGTCGAGGCGCTCGGCTCCAAGCAGGACCCCGCTGTCCTGCTGGCGCAGGTCCTCGGCCTGCCGGCGGGCTCGATCCCGACCGGCCAGGCGCTGGGCAAGATCACCATCAAGGTGAAGAAGTAGCACCAAGCACCCGAAGGGGAGCGGTCGGCACAGCCGGTCGCTCCCCTTCGCTTGTGCGGCCTAGACTCAAGTCCGGGGCGATAGCTCAATCGGTCAGAGCGCCGGACTCATAATCCGTTGGTTCCGGGTTCAAGCCCCGGTCGCCCCACAGTGAAACGTCGCGGGACATCTAGACGGTGTCCCGCGACGTCGTTCTTGTCGGTTTTGCAGCGGCTCTTATGTCGGGCGTGTGGCAGCGCCCCACCGTTCAGCTGGCCACCGGTTCCGGAGCCCGGTCGTGCCATGACATCCGGCGGTAGGCGATCAGAAGTACCACGGCCAGCAAGGGCCCGAGCACATCGCTGGGGATGGCCCAGACGTTGTCGGGTGCGGTGTTGTTGTGCGCGCTCCACTGCATGACGTGGCCGATCGCGTCTCCCCAGTAGCAGATCGCCAGGACCACGACGGCGGCGGTCAGCCAGCCGTCGCGCCGCCAGGCGCAGCCGATCCCCAGGACTCCGATCGCCGCGTCGGCCCAGCCGACCTCCCACTGGAACATCGACGGCGCGTAGCCGATGCCGGCCGCGATCTCCGCGGAGTTGGGACCGAGGTGCCCGAGGGCCGCCACCAGCGTCCATGCGCCACCGAAGACCAGTACCCACAGCAACAGCAACTCCACCACCCGGCGGGGGGTGCGGGCGTGCTCGCTGCGGTCGGCGGCCACGTGGATGCCCCATCCGGCGAACGTGATGACCCACGGAGTCAAGAAGAAGACCATGGCGGCAACGTAGCGGCGGTGGATCCGCGTGTGAGAGCCCCGTCCTTGGGACCGGTGCGGAGGACGGGGCCTCGGAGCAGCCCGTCAGGCGGTAGGTCCGGCCATCTACATCAATCACCGCACCAACCAGGCCCAGACAGTGAGTTTCTGGGAGAGCAAGGAGGCCATGGAGGCCACCGCGCAGGGCACTGAATACCTGGCTCGCGTGGTGGGGATGCTGCGTTCCTGCCTGGTCAACCGCGAGTACGCGCAGTGGGAGGTCGGTGCCCACGACACGCTGTCATCCCACCTCAAGGGCGGACGGCGGGGAGAGACCCCACGCCGTGATTGTCCTCCCCGTTGTTCGCGCCGATGCAGACATGGGCGATTGTCTGAACGGTCTGTTCGGAAATCGGACACGTTCGACGCGGGTGGCCGAAATGCCCGTTATGCCCCTTGACCGCCGGTTTCACGCACCGCTAGGTTTCCGCGAGGCAGTTGACAGTGTCGTCAAGCGGAACCGGGGTACCTGTGAAACGCATGGTCGTGGCACTGGTGTCGGCCGGGGTGATGGCGGCCCTGACGGCCACGCCGGCGTCGGCCGTGGACCTCGACCCGGTGCGCCTCGAACTCGTCGATGTGCCCGCCACGGTGCCTGCCGGGACCGATGCTTCGGTTGGCGCCTTCGTTCCGCGGGGTACCCGTTGCCGCCTCATCGTGCGGCACGACGCCACTGAGGTCTGGAAAGGCCCCCGGGCACGGGCCACCTCCGGCTTCATGCAGTTCCCCTGGACCCAGCAGCCGGGCAGTGCGACCGGCGAGTGGCGGCTGCGCGTCAAGTGCCGCGACGACCTGCGGCGATGGAAGTCCAAGTGGGGGGCCTTCAGCGTCACCGGCTCGGCCGCTGCTCAGTCGTCCACTCCCACCTTGAACCGCCCTGCCTCGGCCTCCGTCTCGGCGGTTCCCCGGTCCTACGGATGGCAACCATTCGGCACCACCCTTATCAAGGGCACCGACTGGTTCAACGGCCGCGGCGTGGACGTGCGCAGCAACGGCGGGAACGGATGTGCCTCGGGATGTGCAGTGCGCGGGACCTACGGCACCAAGTACCAGTGCGTCGAGTTGGTCAACCGGTTCGTCCGGACCCAGGGGTGGGTGACCAGCAACATCATGGGCAACGCCGGCCAGCTCATGCGGACGGCGCCGGCTGACGTCTTCGACAAGCATCCGGCCGGCGACGGCTACCTGCCCGTGCCGGGCGACATCATCGTGTGGACCGGCGGCAGCAGCGGCTACGGTCACGTCGCGGTGGTGTCGTCCGTGACGGGGCGCGTGGTCACCTTCGTCGAGCAGAATGCCAATCGCAGCGGCTCGTGGCACCTGACCATGAACGCGAATGGCAAGCTGGCCGGTTACGGGTCGTTGGCCCACATCGGTTACCTGCACGCGAAGGTCAACGCATAGTTCAGGTGCGGTCGCCGAACGCTTCCGCCACGAAGCGACTGCACTGTGCGGCCGGACTGTCGCACTCCAGGCACCACATCTGCACCTGCCCGGAATCGGTCATCGTCCGCACCCACCGGTGATGGGTCTCTTCGTCACTCATGGCCGGGTCGTTCCCCGCTTTCGGGTGTCCATCCGCGCGGGGGTAGCCTCGGCACATGGATGCCCCGGCCGGGATCCCGCCTGAGATCTTCTCCGGAGCGCCTCACCGTTTGACCATGGGGCTGCGGCCGCTGGACCTGGACACCTGGCTGGATGCAGATCCGGACCATCCCCAGATGCCCGTGCGCCGGGAGTTGCTGTCCGAGCGCCGGGGAGAGGTCTTCGCCGCACTGCCCGACTCGCTGGCTGCCTGTGAACAGGTGGCCACCCGCGTCGCCGCGGTCACGGGCCAGCGCTTGCCCGGGGAGGACCATCCCCTCGTGGAAGCCGCCTTGCAGGTTCGCGATGACCTGTGCGTGCTCGAGCAGCGGGACGGGTCCTGGGTGCTAACCGCGGCCGTCGTCTGCTTTCCCTCGCGGTGGCTCCTCCGGGAGAAGTTGGGCAAGGATGTGCTGTCGATCCATGATCCGGTTCCGCGGTATCGGGATGAGTTGGGGCGCCCGACCGAGGCGTCGTTCGCCGCCATCGTCAAGCAGGCACCGCGCTGGCGGACGAACTGGACCGTGCTCGACGATCCGGTCCTGTTCCAGCCGATGGCTCCGATCGGACCCAGGTACGTGCCCGGCCGAGACGGGTACCTGCGCGTGGAGCGGCAGTGTCTGGTCCCGGTGGGGGAGTCGATCGTCTTCTCGATCCGGACGACGGTCGTGCCGGTCGCCGACCTCGACGAGCATCAGGCAACGGCACTGCTCGCTTCCATCACGCAGACGCCCGAGGATCTGGCGGCCTATCGGGGCTGGTCCCGCGCGCCTCAGTAGCGCAACGGCTTCGGCGGCTGCGCCAGGGTCGCCCGCGGGCAGGCTGCCAGCGTCAGGCCGCCGAGCCCCAGCGCGGCATCACACAGGGACACGACCGTCCAGCCCATACGCGACGCGTAGGCCGTGATCGTGGCGCAGTAGACAGTGATCTCGTACGTGGTGGGAGTGCCATACGCGATCTGGACGGTGCCGATGAGGCGGGCATGTCCCGGGTCGTCCGGACTGCGCCACGGCATGTCGTAGCGGGCCCAGCGTGCCGGATCGGCCGACCACAAGCCGCCGTTGGTGGTGTCGCGCAGCGCCATCTCGACCAGGATCGACCGCGCGGAGTCCTCCGGGATGATGGCCGCCGGCCGGATGATCTCGGTGATGTCGGTGTCGATGTCCCCTGCGGCGAACGCGGTGGCCAGCACTCCGGCCGGATCACGTGTCAGCACCGGTATCACCTCCTCGCCACGATGCCGTCTGTATCGGTATCCGTGCGCGTCGTCTGAGTCGCTTAGTCCGATCTGGTGAGGGTGCAGCTTCCCGCGGCGGGACCCTGCCGCCGCGGAGGAGTCGCTGACGCAGGCGGCACGAGCCGGTACGTGGGACACAGGGCGACTGGCACGGGTTGGCTGCTCGGCCCGGCCACCGCCGGACACCGGCGCCACGCCGTCGGAGGTTCCTTGGCGAAGTCCCCTCTGACGCGTATCCTGATCTCGGTCCTTGTGGGTCTCGACGCTGGGGAAGGCGAAGCGAGACGAGGAGGGCCTCATGAGCGGTACCCAGGCGGCAGCCCGGGGAGTGGTCTTCATCCACTCCTGCCCGAGGGCCTTGATGTCCCATGTCCAGTGGGCTGTCGAGCGCGCGGTGCAACGCACGCACCCGTACGACTGGGCGGCTCAGCCGGTGCAGCCCGGCACGTTCCGGTGCGAGATGCAGTGGTTCGGCGCGGTCGGCGTGGGGGCGGCCATCGCGACCGCCCTGCGCGGCTTCCCCCACTTGCGGTTCGAGGTCACTGAGGAATCGGCCACAGGACCGGGGGAACGCTTCTGCGTCACGCCCACGCTGGGCATGTTCCGGGCGGCGACCGGACCCACCGGCGACATCCTCGTCTCCGAAGAACGGCTCCGCCCACTGCTGGCTGAATCCGACCCCCGGGACGGACTCGCGCTGCTGCTCGGCCAGGCCTGGGATGACGAGCTTGAACCCTTCCGGATGGCCGGCGACGCAGGGGTCAGGTGGTTGACGCGCGTGGGGTGAGGCGCCCGGGTGTCACCCGTTCGGCCCAGTACGCACGATCAGCACCGCGGGAGGTCCCTGCCTGAGGTGGTGGCATCGGTGCGTTTTCCTCAGTGATGTTGACCCGATAGGGTGAGGTCGCCGTTGAGACGGCGTGCGTTCACCCGTTCGGCGGCGTAGAGCGATGTGCCTGGTGGCGATCCTAAGAGGGAAATGTGACCGCAGCCGGCGGCAATGTCGTTCAGACCTTCGAGATCGCCCAGGCCCTGCTTGCGGATCTGCCCGCTCAGGCCGCCGCGCCCGAGGGGTCGTTCGTGGTCCCCAACGTGACGATGGAGTTCAACGCGGCGCCTGCTGCGGCCAGCCCGTCGGACGACAAGAACACCTTCCGCGAGACGATCGGCGCCCCGGGCGCGCAAGGCGGCACCGGCATCACGGTGGCCGTGATCGACACCGGCGTGGATGCCAGCGCCGACATCGATGTGACCGAGCACGTCAACGTCTCCGGCGACCGTCGGGGCGATGGCCTCGGTCACGGCACCTTCATGGCCGGCCTCGTGGCCGGTGACGACACCCAGTACGGCGGGGTCGCCCCGGGCGCACAGGTGCTCGACGTGCAGGTGGCCGACCGGGACGGCAACACCGATCTCGCGCGGGTGCTGGCCGGACTGCAGGCGGTCGCCGACCACCGTGCCGAGGACCCCTCGCTGGACGTCGCGATGCTGGCGCTGAGCACGGAGAGCCCGCTGCCTCCGTGGCTGGACCCCTTGACCCGCGGCCTCGACCGGCTGTGGGCGCGCGGGGTCACCGTGGTGGTCGCCTCCGGTAACGATGGCAAGGACGCCGTGTCCTCGCCGGCCACCGATCCGGTACTGCTCGTCGCGGGTTCCCAGGACGAGGCGGACACCGCCGCGCGCGGCGACGACACCGTTCCGGACTTCTCGAGCTACGGCAAGGCTTACGGCGAGGTGCGCCCGGACATCGTGGCCCCTGGCGTGTCGTTGATCTCGACCGCCGCGCCGGGCAGCCAGGCCTACCTGGAGAACCCGGGATCGCGCGTCGGTGACGACTTCCTCAAGGGGACCGGCACCTCGATGTCCGCGGCCGTGACCGCCGGTGCCCTGGCGGCCCTGCTGGCTCAGCGGCCGGACCTGACCCCGGATCAAGCCAAGGCGCTGCTCGTCGACACCGCCTACCGCACCTCCGGGCTGCGGGCCAAGGACGGTGCGGGCAACGGTGGACTGGACCTGGCCGCTGCGTTGACGGCCCCGGTGCCCACCGTGCAAGGCAACCCGATGGACGACTCGCCGCGGTTCGGGCCGGCTGAAGCCGACGCCGCCGTGTGGGCGCAGTTCGCCAAGGCGTGGCAGGACGGCGACCTGCGGGCCGTCGCCAAGGCGTGGGTGCAACTGTCAGAGCAGAGCCGGCGTTGGGCCGCCAACGCCTGGTCGATCGCCGCCTTGGTGCAGGCGCTGACCACCGACGACGGCACCTTCGAAAGTCGGCGCTGGGCCGGCCACCACTGGACCACCGACGCCTGGAAGAGCCGCCGCTGGGCCAGCGACGAGTGGGTGAGCCGTCGTTGGGCCGACGAGCAATGGCTGCAGGACATGTGGGACAGCCGCCGCTGGGCGGACTCCGACTGGTCGAGCCGGCGCTGGGCTGCCGATGACTGGTTGTCCTTCGCCTGGATGCTGCGGACCGCTGAGACCGACCCCACCATCCTGCAGATGTGGCGCGACAACACGTGGGCCAGCCGCCGCTGGGCCAGCCGCCGCTGGGCCGACTCCGACTGGTCGAGCCGGCGCTGGGCCGACGTGTCCTGGGTGAGCCGCCGCTGGGCCGACGAAGCGTGGGACAGCCGCCGCTGGGCCGACTACAGCTGGGACAGCCGCCGCTGGGCGTCCGGTGACTGGTCGAGCCGCCGTTGGGCCGACTTCTCCTTCGACAGCCGCCGCTGGGCGACCACCGAGTGGGACAGCAGGCGTTGGGCGACTCAGGGTTGGGAAATTCCTTACTGCCCTGAGGAGGTGCCGATGACGCAGGTTCGAGAGGGCCTGCGTCAGGCCCGTCCGGCATGGCTCTCGCCCAATCTCGTCGTCTCGAGTGTGGCCGGCATCGCCGTTCTGTGCCTCGCGGTGCTCGCTGTCCTGCCGGGATTGGTCACCCTCCCGGCGGACATCGAGCAGCCGGTGCCCTGGTGGCTACTGGCCCTCTTCTTCGCGCTCGCAGCCCTGTCGGAGGTCATCTACGTGCCCGTGCGGCACGCCGACTCGTGGGAGGAACTGGCGTTCGTCGAAGTGGTCATGATCTGGGGCCTGCTGGTCCTGCCGCCGCTGCCCCTGATGGTCACGACTCTGCTGGGATTCGCATTGGTGGCGGCCCTGCTGCGCCGGCCGCTGGTCAAGTCGGTGTTCAACCTCGCCTCCTACACGGTGGCCAGCACCGGGCTGATGATCACGTACTACGTGCTGGATGCCGGTGCTGGCACCTTCAGCGCGCGGTCCATGACTGTACTGGTGATCGCTGCGCTCGTGTTCGCCTTCGTGAACCTGCTGCTGCTGTCGGTGATCCTGTACGCCGCCGGGGACGTGCCGCCCCGGGAGTTCCTCGCCGAGCAGTGGTGGTTGAGCGTAGGCATGGCGGTCGGTTCGGTCGGGGTCTCCATGATGGCGCTGTCCATCTGGCAGAACACCCCGGTGCTCGTCCCGCTGACCGCCCTGCCCGCGGTGGCCTTGTGGTACGCCTACCGTGCCAGCGCCTCGCACGCCGAAGCCCGGGAGCGCAGCCGTTGGCTGGTGGAACTCGGGCAGGCGGTGGCCACCCCCGGCGTCCCCGACGAGGTCATCCCGCGCGCGGCGGAGGCCCTTCGCAGGGTCTACGGCGCCGACGAGTACACGGTCGTGCTGCATTCGGGACTTCATTTCGGGTCCGATCCGGCGTGGTCCGCGCCATCGCTCATGCCGCGCGAGGCGCGAACGCTCGATGCCGGGTCGCTGCCCACCGGCTGGCGCGCCGGGGTGGCTGTGCGGCTCGATGACCAGTCCGGCGGCGGGGTGCTGGCCCTTGGGAGCCACCGCGACCCGGTCGGCGTGCTGAGCCGGTTGCCCTGGGCGCGCTCCTGGGAGCTGGAGGACACCGACAAGCCTGGCCTGGTGGCGCTGACAGCCGCGGTGGGTTCGTCTGTGCGGGCAGGCCAGACGCTGACCGCGCTGACCGCGGAAACCGCCAAACTGCAGGCAGTCGTCGATCACGCCACCGACGGCATCGCGGTGGTCGACACCGGTGGCCGGTTGCTGCTGTGGAGCCCAGCGGCCGAACGGATCACCGGCGTGGCGGCACCGCGAGGAGACGAGTACCCGGAGATCGTGCGCCGGATCATCTCCGTGCCGCCGGATCGGCAAGGCCTCGAGCTGGAGTTCGACCGCGCCGACGGTCAGAGCCTGTCCCTGCACGTCACGCGTGTGGACGTCGTTGGTTCTGCGGCGACCAGTGTCATCACCATCCGGGACATGACCCGCGAGCGCCGCGCCGAACGGATGAAGGCCGACTTCATCGCGACGGTGTCCCACGAGTTGCGCACCCCGATCACGCCGATCCGTGGCTACGCCGATCTGCTGCGGCGCCGCTGGGACCGCATGAGCGAGGAGAAGCGCAACAAGGTGCTCGACACGATCGAGGAGCGGGCCAACCACCTCACCCGGCTGGTCGATGATCTGCTGATCGCCGCGCGGGCCAGTACGGACACCACCCTCCGTGTCGAAATGCAGAGCGTGGATGTCGTGGCTCTTGTGCGGGAGGCCGCCACTGCTTTCCCCGATGCCGAGGGGCGCATCACCATCGAGGATGTTCCGCCGCTGCTCGTGCTGGCCGATCCGACCCGCTTGGTCCAGATCATCGGGAACCTCGTGGGGAATGCGCTGAAGTACACCCCGGCCGGTACGCAGATCGACCTCACATTCGGGGCCGGCGACCCGGTCGAGGTGCGGGTCACAGACCATGGTCCAGGTATCGCCGCCGATGAACAGGAGCGCGTATTCGAGCGGTTCTACCGGATCGAGGACCCGCTGACGATGCGCACGGGCGGCAGTGGGCTGGGCCTTCACATCAGCAGGGAACTAGCGCGTGCGATGGGCGGTGACGTTAGGCTGAAGTCGAGTCCAGGAGCAGGATCAACGTTCGTAGTGCAGCTTAAGCCGGAGGGGACTGATGGCCACGATCCTGATCGTCGACGATGAACCCAGCGTCCGCGACCTGATCCGCGACACCCTGGAACTGGAGGACCACGAGGTTGTCGAAGCCGTGGACGGCCCGAGCGCACTGGAGGTCCTCTCGGCCGACGAACTGCCCGACTGTGTGGTCCTGGACATCATGATGCCCGGCATCAGCGGCCTGGACGTCCTCACCGAACTGCGCGCACGGCCGAGCACCAAAGAACTGCCGGTCATCCTGCTCACTGCGATGTCCGACGATGCGACCACGTGGGCCGGCTGGAGCGCCGGCGCCAACGTGTTCCTGCCCAAGCCCTTCGACCCCGGAGCGCTGCTGGACTGGATCGAAAGGGTCCTGGAAGGCGGCGGCGAGATGGAGCCCACACTGTGAAGACAATCCGGCCGGAGAACCTGGCCAGCCGCCTCGAGTCCTTGTCGCCGCATCCGCGCGTCGTCGCGCCCGGCAACTTCGCGACTCCGCAGACCTTGTTGAAGGTGCTCGACGAGGCGATCCCGTCGTACATCCTGCACATGCTCAACGCCCAGGGGGAAATCCCCGGCCGGCCGGGCGTGACCCACGAGACCACCTTCGTCGGACCGGGGATGCGCCGCAGCCCGTCGCTCATGTACTACCCCTGCCGGCTGAGCCTCACGCCGATCATCCTGCGCAACGCCCTTCCGGTGGACGTGTTGCTGCTGCACACCTCGGCCCCCCGCGACGGTGTGGTGTCAATGGGCCTGGAGGTAAACATCCTGCCGGCCGTGCTGGAAGCAGTGCGTGACCGCGGGGGGCTGGTGATCGCGCAGGTGAACCCGCGGATGCCGCACACCTACGGCGACGCCCTGGTCCACGTGGACGACATCGACTACGCGATCGAGGTCGACGAGCCGCTGATGGCGCTCGAGCCGCCCGCGCCGGACGAGGTCGCGCAGGCGATCGCCGGGCGCATCTACAGCCGCATCCCGGACGGGGCCACGCTGCAGTTGGGGATCGGGGGAGTGCCGGACGCGGTTCTGGGCTCGCTCACCGGCCGGCGCGGTCTGCGGATCTGGTCGGAGATGTTCTCCGACGGGGTCCTGGCCCTGCACGAGTTGGGCTGCTTCGACACCGACGTGCCGCTGACGGCATCGTTCGTCTTCGGCAGTCAGCGCCTGTACGACTGGCTCGACGGGAACCGCCTGGTGCGGATGCGGCGCACGGAGGTCACCAACAACCCCGGCCGGATCAGCCGCACGCCATCGATGATCAGCGTGAACTCCGCGTTGCAGGTCGACCTGTACGGCCAGGCCAACGCGTCGCGCATCAAGGGCCGCATCTACTCGGGGTTCGGGGGATCCACGGACTTCATCGTCGGCGCGCTGCATTCGCAAGGCGGACACGCGTTCATCGCGCTTCCCTCCTGGCATCCGCGCGCCCAGGTGTCCACGATCGTGCCGCTCATCGAGGGTCCGGTGACCTCGTTCCAGCACTCGTCGGTGGTCACCGAGAACGGGCTGGCGCAGATCTTCGGCAACGACGAGCGCGAGCAGGTGCGGCAGTTGATCGACCACGCCGCCCACCCGGATGCCCGGGAGGCACTCTGGGAGGCAGCCAAAGCTCAGGGCCGGGCCTGAGCCCGCGGCACTCCGGGCTCAGCCGCCGCCCTCGGTGTTCCCAGCCTCCGCGGAGCCGGGGTCGTCCAGCCGGTACTGGCGCGCGGCCGTAGCCACGGCTTGCGGATCGACGGCCCCCTGCCGGGCCAGCATCGCCAGCGCCTGCACGGTGATTGCCTCGGCATCGACGAGGAAGTGCCGCCGCAACGCGCCACGGGTGTCGGACATGCCCCAGCCATCAGTGCCCAGAGACATGAAGTCGCCCGGCACGAAGGGGCGGATCTGGTCCTGCACGGCGCGCATGTAGTCGCTGACCGCCACCACCGGACCCGGTGCCTCGGCCAACCGCTGGGTCACGTAAGGCACCCGCGCCGGCGCCGCCGGATCCAGCAGGGCCGCACGTTCGGCGGCCAGGGCGTCGCGACGCAACTCGGTCCAAGAGGTGACCGACCAGACATCGGCGCTGACCCCCCAGTCGGACTGCAGTAGCTGCTGCGCCGTCACCGCCCAGGGCACGGACACACCGGACGCCAGCAACTGCACGCGCGGGCCGTTGCCCTCGCCCCGCGACCAGAGGTGCATGCCTTTGACGATCCCCTCGGCATCCACCCCTTCAGGCTCGGCGGGCTGCACGATCGGCTCGTTGTAGACGGTGAGGTAGTAGAAGACGTCCTCGGAGTCCTCGCCGTACATGCGGCGCAGACCGTCCTTGACGATATGCGCGATCTCGAAGGAGAACGCCGGGTCGTAGGCCACCACGCCCGGATTCGTCGATGCCAGCAGGTGCGAGTGGCCGTCCTCGTGTTGCAGGCCCTCGCCGTTCAGCGTCGTGCGTCCGGCGGTGGCGCCGAGCAGGAAGCCGCGCACCCGCTGGTCCATGGCCGCCCAGAACTGGTCGCCCGTGCGCTGGAAGCCGAACATCGAGTAGAAGATGTACACCGGGATCATCGGCTCGTCGTGCGTGGAGTAGGACGAGCCCGCCGCCTGGAACGAGGCCGCCGATCCTGCCTCGTTGATCCCTTCGTGCAGGATCTGTCCGTTGACGGCTTCCTTGTAGGAGAGGAACAACTCCCGGTCCACCGACTGGTACAACTGGCCGGCCGGGTTGTAGATCTTCTGCACCGGGAACATGGCGTCCATCCCGAACGTGCGGGCCTCGTCGGGGATGATCGGCACGAACCGCTTGCCGATCTCCGGGTCTTTCAGCAACTCCTTGAACAGCCGGACGAAGGCCATGGTCGTGGCCACTTCCTGCGACCCGGAACCGCGGCGGACGACGTCGTACGGTTTGTCGCCGGGCAGGGTCAGCGGGCGTGACTTCTGCTGCCTGTACGGCAGCGAGCCGCCGAGTTCCCGGCGCCGGTCGAGCATGTACTGGATGCCGGGGTCGTCGGGTCCGGGGTGGTAGTAGGGCGGCAGTTTCGCGTCGATCTGCTCGTCGGTGAAGGGGATCTTCAAGCGGTCCCGGAACGCGAGCAGGTCATCGAGGGTCAGCTTCTTCATCTGGTGGGTGGAGTTGCGCGACTCGAAGTGCGAGCCGAGCGTCCAGCCCTTGACGGTCTTCGCGAGGATCACGGTGGGCTGACCCTTGTGCTCCAGGGCGGCCTTGTACGCCGCGTAGAGCTTCAGGTAGTCGAGCCCGCCGCGCTTGAGCTTCCAGATCTGGTCGTCGGTGTAGTCGGCCACCATCGCGGCGATCCGCGGGTCCTTGTTGAAGAAGTGCTCTCGGACGTACGCGCCGGATTCCCCCTTGAAGGTCTGGTAGTCGCCGTCCACCGTCTCGTTCATCAGGGTCACCAGCGCACCCTCGGTGTCGCGGGCCAGCAGGTCGTCCCACTCGCGGCCCCAGATGACCTTGATGACGTTCCATCCGGCACCGCGGAACGTGGCCTCCAGTTCCTGGATGATGCGGCTGTTCCCGCGCACCGGGCCGTCGAGGCGCTGCAGGTTGCAGTTGACGACGAACGTGAGGTTGTCCAGTCCCTCCCGGGACGCGACGTCCAGGTGGCCGAGGGTTTCCGGCTCGTCGGTCTCGCCGTCGCCGAGGAAGGCCCACACGTGCTGTCGCGAGGTGTCCTTGATGCCGCGGTTGTGCAGGTAGCGGTTGAAGCGGGCCTGGTAGAGCGCCGCGTCCGGTCCGAGGCCCATGGACACCGTCGGGAACTGCCAGAAGTCGCCCATCAGACGCGGGTGCGGGTAACTGGGCAACCCGGCGCCGAGCCCGCCGTGGCTGAGCTCCTGGCGGAAGCCGTCCAGCCGGTCCTCGGTCAGCCGGCCCTCCAGGAAGGCACGCGCATAGATGCCGGTGCACGCATGGCCCTGGTAGAAGACCTGGTCGCCACCGTCGATCCCGGGACCCTGGAAGAAGTGGTTGAAGCCGACCTCGTACAACGAGGAGGAGGACGCGTAGGTGCTGATGTGACCGCCGACAGAGATGCCTGGTCGCTGCGCGCGATGCACCATGATCGCGGCGTTCCAGCGCACGAACGCGCGGATGCGGTGCTCGACCTCCTCGTCGCCCGGGAACTCGGGTTCGTCCCCGGGGTGGATGGTGTTGATGTAGTCGGTCTGCCGGAGATCCGCGATGCCGATGCTGCGCTCAGCTGCCCGCCGCAGGAGTTCGCGGACCAGGAAGCGGGCGCGGGTCGGGCCGGCGGCGTCGATCGTCGCGTCCAGCGACTCGATCCACTCCCGGCTCTCCTCGGGGTCGGAATCCACGTACTGCGTCGGAATGCCACCAGGCTTCACCGGGCACCGCCTTTCGGGTCGACTTCGACCCTAGCCCCGAGGCGCGGGTTGTGACAGTGCTAGCGACGGGCTGACTTCGGGGCCACCAGCCGGGTGCCCTGCCAGGTGCGACTGGCGCTGATCGTGCGCGTGGGCTGCAGTCCGGCCGTGGGTGCCGCCTCGGCGATGTCGGCCGGGTCGATGTGACCGACGCGGCCCGCCTTCGGCGTGAGCAGCCAGATGACGCCGTTGTCGGCCAGCGGGCCGAGGGCGTCCATCAGCCCGTCGACGAGGTCGCCGTCGTCGTCGCGCCACCACAGCAGCACGGCCTCGACGATCTCGTCGCTGTCCTCGTCGAGCAGGTCGGCGCCGATGGCGGCGGCGAAGGCATCGCGGATGGTGTCGTCACAATCGGCGTCGAAGCCGATCTCCATCACCGCCTGTCCCTGCGCTAAGCCGAGTGGCAATTGGTCTTGAGCCTGGGTGCTCATGGGACTCGTACGGATAAGGCTGCACCGGACACAGGAGTAGTCCACACAACACGCGCGCCAGTTGCAAGTCCTTCGGGGCATGTTGTGCGCAACCGGTCCAGATCGGGCGGTTGATGTTGCGGATGCGCGGTCGCCGGATCGGCCCCACGATGAGAGCAAGGTGGTGCGTCGCCGTCAGGCCCGGATGGGGACGCACCACCCTCCCGCCACTGCCGATACCCTGGTCTGGGCCCGTAGCGCAGCTGGTAGCGCGCCCCGCTTACACCGGGAAGGTCGTCGGTTCGAGTCCGGCCGGGCCCACGTGCGTCTCGCTGACCTGGTCGACCGACTCGACAGTTGGTTCCCGCCGGACTTGGCCGAGCCCTGGGACGCCGTCGGCCTGGCGTTCGGGGATCCCGACGCCGACGTGCGCTCGGTGCTGCTGGCCGTCGATCCCACCGCGTCGGTCGCGGCACAGGCAGAGGAACTCGGTGTCGACCTGCTGCTCACCCATCATCCGCTGTGGCTCTCGGGGGTGACCGCCTTGCGCGGGGCCAAGGGCCGGTTGGCCCAGGAGTTGATCGGGCACGGGATCGCGCTGTTCAACGCGCACACCAACGCCGACCGCGCCCGGCCAGGTGTCAACGACGCGCTGGCGGCGGCCCTGGGCCTGCGCGACACCGAGCCGCTCGAGCGCCGCCACACGACCCTGCTGCGCTTGACGGTGTACGTGCCTGCAGCCGACCGTGAGCGGCTGATCGACGCGTTGTCCCAGGCGGGCGCCGGAGCCATCGGTGCCTACGACCGCTGTGCCTACACCACACCCGGTGAGGGGACCTTCCGGCCGCTGCCCGGCGCCGAACCCCACATCGGAACGGTGGGGGACGTGGAACGTGTAACGGAGGACCGCCTCGAGATGGTGCTGCCCCTGCGCCGGCGCGATGCGGTCACCGCCGCGTTGCGAGCGGCTCATCCCTACGAGGAGCCCGCCTACGACCTCACGCAGATCAGCCGGCTCGATGAGGGCGTCGGGCTCGGCCGGGTCGGCATGGTCGACCCGCAGCCCCTTGCCGAGTTCGCCGCATCGGTGCGTGCCGCTCTGCCGGACACGGCTGCGGGTGTGCGCTTCGCCGGGGATCCGCAGGCGACAGTGCGGCGCGTGGCCGTCGTCGGGGGTTCCGGCGCCTCGGAGTTGGGCGCAGCCAGTGCGGTGGCTGATGTCCTCGTGACCGCCGATCTGAAGCACCACACGGTCGATGAGCATCTGGCCGAGGGTGGTTGCGCCGTGGTAGATGTTGCCCACTGGGCAAGCGAGTGGCCGTGGTGCCCGGCGACCGCGCAGCGACTGCAGGCTCTGGGCCTGCGCACCCACGTCAGCACTCTGGTGACGGATCCATGGACCGGCCATGTAGGAGGAAGCACATGAAAGCTGACCCGTTTGTGCAGGAGGCACTGCTCGAGCTGCCACTGGTGGATCGCAAGCTCGCGCAGTTGGCGCAAGAGTCGGCGAGGTCGGAGCTCAAGGCCAGCGCCACGCAGGCCCGGGCGGCCGTGGTGACCGCGGAGGAGTCGCTGGTCGACACCCGCACCCGGATCAAGGACCTCGAACGTGAGATCGCCCGGGCGGATAACGACGTGCAGACGGTCCGGTCCCGGATCGAGCGCGACCAGCAGACACTGGACACGGGCGTGGCGGGGGCCAAGCAGTTGGTGGACATCCAACATGAACTCCAGAGTCTGGCCCGCCGGCAGGCGGAGTTGGAGGACGTCGAGATCGAGATCATGGAACGGATGGAGGAGGCGAGCTCCGGCCTGGCAGCGGCGGAGGGCCTGTTGGCCGAGGCCCGGGCCAGGGCTGACCAAACGGCGCAGGAATGGGACCGCCGCTCGGATGAGATCGCGGCGGAGATTGTGGCCCTTGAACAGCGGCGCGCCGAGGTCGCCGCGGAACTGCCCGCCGATCTGCTCGCGCTCTACGAGAAGGTCAGGGATCGTTCCGGCACCGGGGCTGCCCTGCTGCAGCACCGTCGGTGCGGCGCCTGCCAGATCGTGCTCAGTTCGACCGACCTCGACCGGGTCCGCGCGGCGGCATCTGACGATGTGGTGCGTTGCGAGGAGTGCGGGGCGATCATGGTGCGCACAGGGGAGTCGGGACTGTGACCGGCACGATCGTCGACTTCCCGGCTGGGGTGATCCAGGGCAGCGGCACGGTGGTGCGGGTGATCGACCTCGGCGACCGGTCCGGCGTCATCACCGACCGCACGCCGTTCCACCCGGTGGACCCGACCTGGCCCGACCAGCCGGCCGACGAGGGAACCCTTGACACAGTGCCGCTGGCCGACTGCCTGGTGGGCGCCATCGCTGCGGACGGCACGGTCAGCGTGGGTGAGGACATCGGTGCCCGTCGCGGGGACCCGGATCACGAGTGGGTGGTCGTGCACGTCCTCGCCGGTGGTGCCCCACAGCCCGGGGCGGTCGTGGACCTGCAGGTGGATGCGGCGCGGCGGGTGGCGTTGAGCCGGGCTCACACCGGTTGCCACGTCTCCGCTCTGGCGTTGAACAGCGTCGTCGCCGACCTGTGGCGCAAGGAGGTCGCGCTCGACGGGATCGGCAATCCGGACTTCGACCGGATCGCGCTGACCTCGTCGAGGATGGTCGCGGACGAGGCCCGCGACACCTACCGGCTCGGCAAGTCGCTGCGGAAGAAGGGTTTCGACACCGCGGGTCTGCTGGCACAACTCGACGACCTGCCGCAGCGGGTCGAGGCGAAGGTCCGGGAGTGGATGCGGGCGGACGCCTCGGTGGACATCGAAACGGAAGGGCCGCACCTGACCGACATGCGGTACTGGTGCTGCCACGTCCCCGAAGGAACCTTCCGCATCGCGTGCGGTGGCACCCACGTCACGTCGCTGCGCGAACTCGGTGCACTGTCGGTGCGATACGAGCAGCCCGACGAGTCGACCCTGGTGGCGGTGACCACCGTCGGATAGGACGGGGCTGCCGATGGGAGACCAACGGCGGACCCGCGGCACTACCGTGTGCGTGTGGCCCCGACCTACCTGTCCGCTCGCGTCCCGGTGGCGGAGTTGCTCGCCGGATTCGAACGCATCCGCGAGGAGTTGGAGGTCACCGAGGACTTCGGCCCGGCGGCCCAGCGCGAGGCGCAGGCTGCAGCGCGGTCATCCCACCGCACCGATGTGAACGCCACCGAACTGCCCTTCGTGACGATCGACCCCGAGGGTGCGATGGATCTCGACCAGGCGGTGTTCATCCAGCGCCGCAGGCAGGGTTACCGCGTTCACTACGCGATCGCCGATGTGCCCGGTTTCCTGACCCCGGGCAGTGACCTCGACGCCGAGGTCCGGCAGCGGGTCGTGACCCTGTACAGCCCCGACCGGAAGGTGCCGCTGCACCCCACGGTGCTGTCCGAGGACGCCGCGAGTCTGCTTCCCGGCCGCGAGCGTCCGGCACTGGTGTGGCAACTGGACCTCGACGGCTCCGGTGCACTCGAGGCCTCGCGTCTGCAGCGGGCGATGGTGCGCAGCCGCGCGAAGTTGTCGTACGAGCAGGTTCAGGCCGAGTTCGACGCCGATCGAGCAGATGGGTCGCTGGGACTGCTGCGGGAGGTGGGCCAGCTGCTGCAGGAGCAGGAACGAGCCCGTGGGGAGTGTCGCTACCAGGTGCCGAGCAGGAGGTCGTCAGCGACGGCGGTTCCTTCCGGCTCGAGTTGCGGCGGCCGCTGGCGGTGGAGGACTGGAACGCGCAGATCTCCCTGCTGACCGGTCGGGCGGCAGCTTCCATGATGCTCGCCGGCGGGATCGGCATCCTGCGCACCATGCCTGCCCCGTCCGCCGCGGACATCGCACGGGTGCGCTCCGTGGCGAAGTCGCTGGCTGTGGACTGGCCTGACGGAGCTACCTACCCGCAGGTGATCGCCATGATGGATCCCACGGTTCCCGCCCAGGCAGCGTTCCTCAATGCCTGCGTGATCCTCTTGCGCGGGGCCGGCTACACCGCCTTCGCCGGGAAGGGTCCCGCGCTGTCGACACACTCCGCGGTCGCCGCCCCCTACGCGCATGTCACCGCCCCGTTGCGCCGGCTCGTGGACCGCTGGGGGCTGCAGATCTGCCTGTCGCTGTGCGAGGGGTCCGAGGTGCCCGGGTGGGTGCGCTCGAGTCTGGACACGCTGCCGGAGTTGATGGCCGACGGTGGTCGGCGGGCCCGCGCGCTGGAGCGGGCCAACGTCGACCTGGTTGAGGCCTTCGTCCTGCAGGACCGTGTGGGCGAGCACTTCGAGGCGGTCGTCCTCGACGTGCAGGAGTCGTCGAGCCGGGTGCAGTTGACGCAGCCGCCGGTGATCGCGCGGGTCGGGGAGCGGTTGCCGCTGGGGCGGCGAGTAGGACTGCAACTGGCACAAGTGGACATTCCGCAACGCTGTGTGCAATTCGTACCGATCGATCAGTCCGGTGGGTCTGTCTGAACGGATGATTGTCCCTGATGCCGGTTGTCACCGGTCGCGCAGCCGGTCTAGAAATGAGGTACACGTTCGGCAGACCGGGAGGTACACACAGGGGCATCGAGGCCAAGTCATCGCTGAGGTGCGAGCACTGCGCTCGCCAACACAGGAGAGATCCAAGAGACGAGGCCGGATCCCCGCGGGAGTCCACGAAATCGCGGAGAAGCGATCAGGCGTTAACGCCACGCGGGCCCTCGGCAACTCACCACCTCCCCGTACTCCGAGCGTCCGAGGGGCTCCTCTCACCCATACTGAGAGGAGCCCCTCAACCTTTGTTCTGGAGTGGCGCGAAGGCCTTTCACGGCGGGTGGTCCCCCTGGTCGTCGGAGGCCGCGTCGTGTTCGCGCTGAAGCCGCGGGCTGATCCTGTCACAGCCCCCAGAACGGCCCCGTGAGTCCGACCTCGCGGAAGTACTCGGCGGCCTCCGAGGGATCTCGGCGCACGTACCCCGGATCCAACCGCCCGGCGTACCAACTGCGGGCCAGCCGCCATAGAGTCGCCAGGTCCATGGTGTAACCGCGCTCATGGCCGGTGCTCTCCAACCAGGCGTCTATGCAGTCCATGGAACAGAACAGACTCTGGTGGCTGCAGGTATGCACGACGTCATCCCAGATGTGCGCGGCCGGCACGAGGAAGTGGGCGATCTGGTCGCCATCAGGGGGAGCGTCGGTGCCGACGTTCCATGCATGTGGCCTTGCACAGGCAGGGCAGCGCGTCGCCACCAGGACCGGGCTCTGTGCAGGCAGCAGGTGGGGCAGCGCGAAGGAATCCCACGCGCAACCGCCCCACCACAGTGTGGTTGCGCCCATAACCGAGAAGCCCAGAGGAATGGCGGCGAAGGGGTGTGCCATCGCGATCCGGTCGTCGGAGTCCAGGACCAGATGCCGGGCACCGGCCAGCGCACGCAACCCCTCGGCCACCTCCGACTCGTTGGCGTCCAACCCGGTTGTCAGCGCTCCGGTGTCGGGGGGATGGCCCGTCCGTGCGAACGACTGGTAGACCGCGAGCCTGAGGGCCTCGACGTCCATGCCCACAGTCTGCCGCGCGAGCCGTTGTGAGTCACCCTTCTTCGCCTGGGCGACTGGGCGCTCCGCGGCCAGACGCATCGGCCGCGCGAGCGTGCTGAATCTCGCACGCATCGTGACCATACTGAATGGGTCCGCCCAGCATCCGGAGGTCACGATGAGCGTCCGCGTCGCCGCCATCGCGGCTGCAGCCCTGCTCAGTCTGGTGGCGGTGTTCCAGGTGGCACTGGTGTTCGGCGCGCCGTGGGGGGAGTACACCCAGGGCGGGGCGAACGTCGGTGTGTTGCCGGTCGAGGCTCGGGTGGTGGCGGCGGTCTCCGCCGTGCTGCTGGTGGTCATGGCCGCCGCGGTGCTGGCCAGGGTCGGGCTCGGCCCGCTGCGGTCGGCACCGCGTCGGCTGGTGACGGTGCTGGCTTGGTTCACCGCCGGTTACAGCGTTCTCGGATTGCTGGCGAACCTGGCCACACAATCTGACCGTGAGCGCATGCTGTGGGCTCCAGTCACCGCTGTCCTGGCGGTGTTGGTCCTCGTTGCTGTCATCGGCACGCGTGCGGGCCGTACACTCGAGGAGGCGAGTCGGTCGGACGGCCGCGGCTGAGAGGTCGAGGAAAGTCCGGACTCCACAGGGCAGGACGGTGGGTAACACCCACCC